>NZ_JBFUHK010000013.1:0-114429 GCF_056402435.1 Rahnella sp. P4_A8
GACTATCAGTCGGTAGGTATTCATGGCCTTGGCAGGCTGGCTGATCTTTTGCCAGCTAAAATTAGGATAGTAGATAATTGAGAAAAATCTCTTCTGCAAAACTAATCTAAATTTCAGCTATTTCGGGATGTTAGAAAGGGACGTTTAACATTCAAGAAACCCTTAAAAAACCATAAATTCATATACTAATCAATGTAGTAAGTTAGCCTCGCGGGCATACGACTTCGGTATGGGTATCACTGTGGGTGCCGCGTATGCATCATCTGACCGTACAAACGATCAGACGACTTCTGCAGGTGAGAATTTTGCAGGAGGGGATAAAGCTGATGTCTGGACTGTGGGTACAAAATATGACGCAAACAATGTCTATCTCGCTACGATGTATTCCGAAACGCGTAATATGACAATGTTTGGTGAGAGTGGTGTTGCAAACAAAACGCAGAACTTCGAAGTAACCGCACAATATCAGTTTGATTTTGGATTACGTCCTGAAGTGTCTTACCTGCAATCTAAAGGTAAGGATTTGACTGCAGACGGCAGTAATACTTCTGATAACAACGATAAAGATTTGGTTAAATATGTTTCTGTTGGTGCGAGTTATTACTTCAACAAAAATATGTCCACCTACGTTGATTACAAAATTAACCTGCTGGACAACGATGATAATTTCTACGAAACCAACAAAATCTCTACCGATGATATCGTGGGTGTAGGCTTACAATATCAGTTCTAATCTCCGAAACTTCTCATAAAAGAATCTGAGTACCAAAACCCATCTCCGGATGGGTTTTTTTGTGCCTTAAATCGTGGCTTTCTGTGCGTTTAAGAGGTGTCTGCCTTCAATAATGCAACAGTGTTTGTTATATTATTGACCAGATCACGTATAGGGGATTTCCTCTGTGATACGGTGCTTCACCTAAGACTTGGTTTCTCAGGACAATGACATGTTAGATTATCGCTTTCCGACAGCTATGCAGATGGTGTTTTGTATCGCTCAGTCCCAAAAGGCTGGCCAGCGCTGCACCAGTGCGATTTTAGCAACGGGTCTGGAAGCCAACTCCAGTTTTATCCGCAAACTGATGGTGCCACTGACTCAGCATGGCATTATCGTCTCCACACTTGGTCGCACCGGCTCGATTACACTTGGCCGTCCGGCGGAAGAAATCACACTTCGTGATATTTATTGCGCGGTGATTGAAGATAAACGTCTGTGGGCAGCGCGCCCGGACGTGCCCGCCCGCTGTGTGGTCAGCGCCAATGCCTGCACCTATTTCAAAAACATTGTCAGCGAAGCCGAAGAAGCGTCGTTTCAGGTGTTAGCCCGTCATACCGTTGCGGATGCCCTGGCTGAGTTTGAACGCGGTGGCAAATACAAATGTACCAAAGATTTAGCGGCGCAAAACCCAGAAGATTCGCTCTGTTTGAAATAGAGCGCTGATACGCAAGACGCTGCGCACCGCTCTTAATAAAGCATATAAAAAAAAGCCGGGAGATCATTCTCCCGGCTTTTTGCATTCTGTTGATCTTAACGGTTTACACAGTTTGCGTTTCTAAAACGACTTTCTTACGCGTCACCAGCTTGCGAAGTGCGACGTAGAAAACAGGCGTCAGGAACAACCCGAACAACGTCACACCCAGCATACCGGAGAATACGGTAATACCGGTGACACCGCGCACTTCCGCACCCGCGCCRTGCCCCAGAATCAACGGGATAGTCCCGGCGATAAACGCAATCGAGGTCATGACGATAGGGCGCAGACGCAGACGGCATGCCTCAAGCGCAGATTCGATAATCCCTTTACCTTGCAATTCAAGCTCGCGGGCGAACTCAACAATCAGAATCGCGTTCTTACATGCCAGTCCCATCAGCACCACCAGTCCGACCTGTACAAACACGTTATTGTCGCCACCGGTCAGCCACACGCCAAACAGGGCCGATAGCATGGTCATTGGCACAATCAGGATTACCGCCAGCGGCAGCGTCCAGCTCTCATACAGGGCGGCCAGCACCAGAAACGCCAGTAACACGGACATCGGGAACACAATCAGTGCAGCATTGCCTTGTGTGGATTGCTGATAGCTCAGGTCGGTCCATTCGATATTCATGCCGTTCGGTAACAGGTTTTTCGACATTGCAGTCAGCTCGGTCATTGCCTGCGTCGAAGAAAGCACGCGGGGATCAGCGTCACCGATTAAATCTGCTGCCGGATAGCCGTTATAGCGGATCACCGGATCGGGACCGTAAGTGGTGGTGATATTCAGCATACTGCCGATTGGCACCATTTCACCTTTATCGTTACGGGTACGCAGATTGGCAATGTCTTCCACGGTGTCACGGAACTGGCCATCGGCCTGTGCCATTACTTTCCAGGTACGTCCGAACCGGTTGAAATCATTGATATAGGACGAGCCGAGATACACCTGCAGCGTACTGAACAGTTCGTCCAGCGATACGCCCTGCGCCTTGGCTTTATCACGGTCAATATGCGCGTCCAACTGCGGCACGTTAGCCTGATATGAAGAAATCGGATACCCCATTCCCGGCGTTTGCATGATAGCGCCGGACATGGTGTTAATCGCGGTTTGCAATGCACCGTAACCCAGCCCTGCACGATCCTGTATATACAGAGAATAACCTGATCCCTGACCCAATCCGAGGATCGGCGGCGGCATAATGGAGAAGGCGAACCCTTCCTGGATCTGCGAAATCTTGGCGTTGATTTCCGCATTAATCTCCGCCGCTGTACGGGTACGTTCGCTCAGTGGTTTCAACGCGAAGAACACCGTACCGGTATTCGGCGTATTGGTGAACTGCAAAGCGTTCAACCCGGGGAACGCCACCGCATCAATTACGCCATCAGTACTTAACCCCATTGCGCTGATTTTGCGGATCACCGCATCAGTGCGGGATAAGGACGCGCCTTCCGGCATTTTCACGCCCGCGATCAGATACAGTTTATCCTGCGTCGGGATAAAGCCCCCCGGCACGGCTTTGAACATAAAGGCCGCCGCACACAACAGCAGAATGTAAACCACAAATACCGCGCCACGACGCCCAAGTGTTTTAGACACTGCATTCTGATAACGGTGTGAACTGGCATTAAAGAACCGGTTGAACGGTCGGAAAATCCAGCCGAACAGGCGGTCGATAAGCCGCGACGGCATGTCTTTCGGTGCACCGTGCGATTTAAGCAGCAATGCCGCAAGAGCAGGGGACAACGTCAGTGAGTTGATGGCCGAGATCACGGTTGAAATGGCGATGGTCACCGCAAACTGCTTGTAGAACTGACCGGTCACGCCCGACAAAAACGCCATCGGCACGAACACCGCACACAGCACCAGCGCGATAGCCACTATCGGCCCTGAAACTTCCCGCATCGCCTGGTGCGCAGCGTCCCTTGGCGCGAGTCCCTCCTCGATGTTTCGCTCGACGTTTTCCACCACCACAATGGCATCATCGACCACTATCCCTATCGCCAGCACCAGCCCGAACAGACTGAGTGTATTAAGCGAAAATCCGAGCAAATACAGAATGCTGAATGTCCCGATCACAGATATCGGTACCGCCAGCAAAGGAATGATCGACGCGCGCCAGGTTTGCAGGAACAGAATAACCACCAGTACGACCAGCACGACGGCTTCCAGCAATGTGTGAACCACCGCACTGATGGAATCACGGACAAACACCGTCGGGTCGTACGGCGCACGCCAGGTCATGCCTTCCGGGAACCGGGTTGCCAGTTCATCCATTTTGGCTCGCACCGCGTCTGACAAATCGATCGCATTCGCGCCAGGCGACTGGAAGATACCGATCCCGACTGCATCTTTATTATTAAGTTGCGCGCGCAGGGCATAACTGCCGGACCCCATTTCGATACGCGCCACATCACGAAGACGGACAATTTCGCCATTATCACCGCTTTTCAGGATGATTTTGCCGAACTCATCTTCATCTTTCAGACGACCCTGCGCATTGATGGAAAGCAGATAATCACTGTCTTTCGGCATCGGTTCTGCGCCCAGCTGACCGGCAGACACCTGTACGTTCTGTTCCTGCATTGCCTTCACAATGTCAGAAGCCGTCAGACCCCGCGCCGCGACTTTGTTCGGATCCAGCCACACGCGCATGGCATATTCGCCTGCACCGAAAATCTGGATCTGCCCGACACCCGGCAAACGTGCCAGCTCGTCTTTCACCTTCAGCGTGGCGTAGTTGCTCAGATACAGCGAATCATATTTACCCGAAGGTGACACCAGATGCACCACCAGCGTCAACGTTGGCGATTGTTTCTGCGTGGTCACGCCCTGACGGCGGACATCTTCCGGCAGACGGGCTTCGGCCTGGGCCACACGGTTTTGCACCTGAACCTGTGCCTGATCCGGATCGGTTCCCGGACGGAAAGTGACTGTCGTCACCAGCACACCATCAGAACCGGCCACGGATTTCATGTACACCATGTTTTCAACACCGTTGATCGCTTCTTCCAGCGGCGTCGCCACGGTTTCAGCAATCACTTTCGGGTTAGCACCCGGATATTCAGCGCGAACCTGCACGCTTGGCGGTACCACGTTCGGGTATTCGCTGACCGGCAGCAGGGGAATGGCAATCGCCCCGGTGACTAAAATCAGAATCGACAAGACGGCCGCAAAAATCGGCCTGTCGATGAAAAAGCGGGAAAAGTCCATGAGTCAGGATTCTCTTTTATTGAACGGCAGGAGCGGTTGGCGTGACAGTATTAGCCGCCATGCTGACGGTTTTGGCATTGACCGGCATGCCCGGCATGAACACTTTTTGTACGCCATCGATGATGACGCGATCGCCTGCTTCAAGGCCTTTCTGCACGATGCGTAAGCCGCCGTATATGCGGCCAATTTCAACATCACGTCGCTGCGCCTTGCCATCTTTATCCACCACATAAACGAATTTACGATCCTGATCGGTAAGGATGGCTTTATCGTCCACCAGCAGGGCGTTGAACTGTGCGCTGCCTGGCATTTGAACGCGGGCAAACAATCCCGGCGTAAATGTGCGGTCGCGGTTATCCAGCAGAGCACGCATGCGGATCGTGCCTGTGCCGGAGTTCAGCTGATTGTCAGTAAAATCGACGACGCCCTGATGCGGGTAGCCGTTTTCACCCACCAGCCCGACATGAACCGGTAAGCGACTTTGCGGGCTGTCATTGAATTTCCCTTCGCGGGCCTGCGCCTGATAGCGCAGGAACGTCCCTTCATCGACATCGAAATACACGTAGACCGTGTCGAGTGACACCACCGTGGTCAGTACACTGGCACTGTCGCCCGCTGTTACCAGATTGCCGGTCGTGATCATCGCACGGCTGGCGCGACCATCAATCGGGGAGATGACACGGGTGAAATCAAGATTCAACTGTGCCATGTCCAGCTGTGCCTGAGCTGCCAGCACATCTGACTGTGCCTGCGAAGCGGCCGAACGACGTTGCTCCGCAGCTTCTTTCGACACAGCCAGCGAACCGATCAGCGCTTCCGTACGGGCGGATTCACTTCTCGCCAGACTGGCCTGATTGCGCGCTCGCACCAGTTCAGCCTGCGCCTGTTCCTGCGCGGCGCGGTAAGTGCGGTCGTCGATGGTGAACAACACCTGACCCTTTTTCACTTCCTGACCTTCCTGATAATTCACTTTATCGATATAGCCGGACACGCGGGGGCGCAACTGAACACTTTGTACCGCTTCCACACGTCCGTTAAACGCATCCCACTGGCTGATTGGTTTGATTAACACATCTGCCGCGCTGACTTGCGGAGCAGGTGGTGCAGCATTTTGCGCCACGCTGTTGTCACACCCGGCGAGCAGGGCAACCATCAGCGCAACCCCTGAAAGGCGCAACGTCAAAGGCGTACCGCCGGAGCGGCCGCGTACAACAACCTGTGATTTTTGCAGGTTCATCATTATTTTTATTTCCAGTGAGTAAGTACTGCCAGGCAATACACCGGCCTGTCCGCCGGGTAACGTCCTTTGCCTGATCTGACTTTTTTGGGACTTGCGCCGTTCATCAGCACAATAATGTATCAAATACTGATACAATTGATTCGAGGGGATTGTAGGGATGCGCTTACTAAAGTGCAAGAATTACTGTTACACTTTCTGTGCTATTTTACAGAACGTTTACTTCGGGAAAGAGACTATCCGGTAACGGCCAATTAAATGCAATAGTAAAACTTGCATTTAATCGAAAACTGGGTCAACGTATTAAAAGACGAGTCGCCCTCGGGGGGCGCAAACAAAAAAGAAGCAGGAGACTTGCCATGAGAACCGAGGATTTCATTCACGACCTGATCGAGTGGATCGATCACAATCTGGAAGAACGTCTGGATATTAAAACTGTTGCCAAACGGGCAGGGTATTCCCGCTGGTATCTGCAGCGTATGTTTAAAGAGCACACCGGCTTGCCGATGGGTGAATACATTCGTGAGAAAAAACTGAAGAAATCTGCCGATATGCTGGCCAGTAGTGGCGAACCTATTGTCAGCGTTGCGATTTCTCTGGGCTTCGACTCACAGCAATCTTTCACCCGCAGTTTCAAACGCCAGTTTGGTCAGACTCCGGGCGACTGGCGTCGTGGTCTGAATCTGGCAACGGAATGTCAGGGCTGCCTGCACTAACGGTTGCCTCTGCTTAAGCTCTCCGCTTACCTGGTGAGCGTGTACCGCTGGCCCGGCTTCCCTGCCGGGCAGTGAATTTTTCTCTCCCTCATAAACTTCCCTTTCCTCTCCAGAATTCCTCCGGATGATTAATTTCATCAGGCGCTTTGCTGCGCATTTTTCCTGTTTATAGCGTTCAGTTTCTGGCATTTGCACGACCCCCTGCGTCAGGACGTGATCAACCCAACAAAAAACGACATCAAAGTTCACATAAATTGAAATGACGTTTCAATTTCTTGAGTTGCGGGAGTTTTATCGCTAAACTCCTTTTATCATTTCGGCGCCGGGCACAGCCCGACAACCAATAATCCTGCGGAAAAGCGTATTCGCCTCCGTTTTATGCATAAAGGAACCATCATGATTCTGGATAATTTCTCGCTTCAGGGAAAAGTCGCGGTAGTGACCGGTTGCGATACCGGTTTAGGTCAGGGTATGGCAATCGGCCTCGCCGAAGCCGGTTGTGACATTGTTGGGATCAACATTGTCGAGCCCACAGAAACTATCGAACGCGTTGGCGCAACAGGCCGCCGTTTCCTGAGCCTGACGGCTGATCTGAGCGACACGAAAGTCATTCCGGCACTGCTCGAACGCGCTGTCGCAGAAATGGGACATCTGGATATTCTGGTCAATAACGCCGGGATCATCCGCCGTGAAGATGCCATCGAGTTCAGCGAAAAGAATTGGGATGATGTGATGAATCTGAACATCAAATCCGTGTTCTTCATGTCACAGGCTGTCGCGAAGCAATTTATTGCTCAGGGCACCGGCGGCAAAATCATTAATATCGCGTCGATGCTTTCCTATCAGGGCGGTATCCGCGTGCCTTCTTATACCGCATCGAAAAGCGCCGTCATGGGTGTGACTCGTCTGCTGGCCAATGAATGGGCGAAACACAACATCAACGTGAACGCGATTGCACCGGGTTATATGGCGACCAACAACACTCAGCAACTTCGTGCCGATGAAGCACGCAGCGAAGAGATTCTGGGGCGTATTCCTGCTGGCCGCTGGGGCTTGCCATCTGATCTGATGGGGCCGGTTGTGTTCCTGTCTTCACCGGCTTCCGACTATATCAATGGCTACACGATTGCCGTTGACGGCGGCTGGCTGGCGCGTTAATCACGCTAATTACTGACAAATATTCACCGACAGCAGCGGATCACACCGCTGCCCAAAGAGGAAATCTCATGAAAATTGCATTGATGATGGAAAACAGTCAGGCCGCTAAAAACGCGATCATCCTGAAAGAACTCAACGCCGTGGCATCGGAAAAAGAGTATCCGGTCTACAACGTGGGCATGTCTGACGAACAGGATCACCACCTGACATACATCCATCTGGGCATCATGGCCAGTATTCTGCTCAATTCTAAAGCTGTGGATTTTGTCGTTGCAGGCTGCGGCACCGGTCAGGGCGCACTGATGTCTCTGAACATTCACCCGGGCGTTAACTGCGGTTATTGCATTGATCCGGCGGATGCCTTCCTGTTCGCGCAAATCAACAACGGCAACGCCTTATCACTGCCATTCGCTAAAGGCTTCGGCTGGGGCGCTGAGCTGAACGTGCGTTTCATCTTTGAAAAGGCCTTTACCGGTGTGAAAGGAGAAGGCTATCCGGCTGACCGCAAAGAACCTCAGGTGCGCAACGCCGGTATTCTGAATCAGGTGAAAGCCGCAGTGGTAAAAGAAAACTATCTGGATACGCTGCGTGCTATCGATCCTGAACTGGTAAAAACCGCTGTCACCGGCGAACGTTTCCAGAAATGTTTCTTTGAAAACTGCCAGAACAAAGAGATCGAAACCTTTGTGCGTGAAATCCTCGCATAAGATTTTGTTTTCTGTGGGGTCAAAAAAACCGGTGCTCATGGCACCGGTTTTTTTATGATCAGAAAGAATTATAAAAAATCTTGTCGTTGCGGCGTGAACGTGTCGAGCAACACACCTTTTTCCAGACAGACGCAGCCGTGCATGATGTACGGTTTTTTATACAGCGTATCGCCTGCGCTTACTTCACGGGTTTCTTCACCGATCGTGAATTTAAAGCGACCGGACAACACATATGTCAGCTGTTCATGCACGTGGTTATGCATCGGTCCAATGGCGCCTTCTTCAAAATACACTTCAACGGCCATCATGGTGCCGTCATGCGCCAGAACGCGACGGCTCACACCGTCACCCAGATCCTGTAAGGGAATATCTTTTTTAAACGTAAACATCGGTTAGTCCTTGCGTAATGAACTGAGGAGGGCATCCGGGATTTCCGCCAGATACAGTGCCGGTAAGCCTTCGTAATCGGTGGTGAAAAGCACGTGACGGTCATCGGGCGAGAAAGATGGGTGCGGATGCGTCACCTGCCGGTCGCCATCAAGCACTTGCCATGAACTGTTATGCGCGGCCAGAGGAGCATGCTGACGGGTTTTGGCATCGAAAATATACAACCACGGATCGTTTTCAATCGTATGGCTGGCAGTATCTTTCACATCTACCGGCGTACCGGAACCGTCACCGACCAGCAGCGTACCATTCTCGTTGCTCATCAGATGCGAACAGGCCGGCATAGTCATCAGACAGACATCTTCACCAGTTTGCGGATCGAACCGGCGGATGTGGCGGTCATGCTGGCCTTTCAGATAAGACACATACATCAGCGCAGAACCGTCCGGTACCCAGAATTCATGTGTGCAGCTTTCGCCTGGCGCATGCTCTTTCACTTTACGCACATTGCTGCCGTCTTCATTCACCAGCCACATGCGTGCATCAACCAGATCGTGAGGGCCTTCGTGGCAGAAAGCGACGGTGTTGTCATCAAACGGGCGATAAATCGGGTGTCCGAGCCATTCGTTTTTCTCGTGGATCACACGGGATTTCCCGCTGAGTAAATCGACGCGCAACAGACGGCAGTGCGGATTGCTGTGATAAAACGCCTGGAAGATTTTCCAGTCTGACAGGGGCGTCCAGTCCTCACGACTGATCTCGATACCCACCAGACGGGTGCATTCGCTGTTGGCCACCCAGGTGCCGTAGCCAACCCATTCTTCCGGCACCTGATACACGGTGTGCTCACTAAAATCAGCCAGTTTTACGCGCTGCAGGCTACGTTCATTTTTGACGTAGTAAAGATACTGATCGTCCGGAGAGAGGAAACCGCCAAAAGTATTATCGCCTTTGCCTTCCGTCAGTTGCACCGCATTCTGTGTTTTCAAATCCAGCAGGTAATAGTTGCGGTTGCCGTCAAACTCACCGGCAAACAACAGTTTATTGCCATCACGGGTAAAGCATTTTTGATAGAAATAATTGCGATGACACAACACATCGGGCGGCGTTAAACGGGTTACCCGCGCACCGGTCTGAGGGTCCTGAACGGTATGGAAATTAAATTGAATCTGAGAACCTTTTGCCATGATTCACCCCACAAGTAGTTTGAAATCAGCCGGTGTTCTGGCTTCCCTTTCATTAATTAAAATGCAGTTTCATTAATTTGAAAACACATTACCACTTAGTGAGATAAAACGGCGTCGGGTGAAAACAAAAGTGCAAAGCTGATCACAAAACGGTTGGCTTTTGCCACAGCGTAAAACCATCCTATAATGATATAGCTTACTCAAATGCTATTGATACTCTGGATGATTAAAGAGTACGAACAAAATATCTCACGCTTACACGGTGGAGTATTTTAGAAAAGGGATGTAAAAGATGAGATTAAGAAAAAAACGTGTGAAACCTATGCAAATCAATGACATTACTATCATTGACGACACCAAACTGAAAAAAGCCATTACCGCCGCAGCACTGGGCAATGCGATGGAATGGTTTGATTTCGGTGTGTATGGATTTGTGGCCTTTGCTTTAGGGCAGGTGTTTTTCCCGGGTGCAGACCCGGGTATTCAAATGATTGCCGCCCTGGCAACCTTTTCCGTACCGTTCCTTGTCAGGCCTCTGGGCGGCCTGTTCTTCGGTGCGCTTGGCGACAAATTTGGTCGCCAGAAAGTCCTTTCCGTCACCATCATCATCATGTCCGTCAGCACCTTCTGTATCGGGCTGATACCCGGTTATAACTCCATCGGTATCTGGGCGCCCATTTTGCTGTTACTGGCAAAATTAGCGCAGGGTTTCTCGGTGGGTGGCGAATATACCGGTGCAGCGATTTTCGTTGCGGAATATTCTCCTGACAGGAAACGCGGCTTCCTCGGTAGCTGGCTGGATTTCGGTTCCATCGCCGGTTTTATTCTCGGTGCGGGCGTCGTGGTATTGATTTCCAGCATTGTGGGTGAGGCGAACTTCCTCGAATGGGGCTGGCGTATTCCGTTCTTCATCGCTGCGCCGCTGGGCCTGATCGGTATTTATCTGCGTCATGCGCTGGAAGAAACCCCGACATTCCAGCAGCACGTGGATAAAATCGACAGTGATGCACGCAAAGACATCGCTGAACCGCCAAGAGTCTCGTTCCGTGAAATCCTGACCAAGCAATGGCGGCCTCTGATTATCTGTGTCGGCATGGTGATTGCCACAAACGTCACCTACTACATGCTGCTGACCTACATGCCGAGCTATCTGTCCCACAGCCTGCATTACTCTGAAGATCACGGTGTGCTGATCATCATCGCCATCATGGTCGGTATGCTGTTTGTACAGCCATTCATGGGGATGCTGAGCGACCGCTTTGGCCGTAAGCCTTTCGTGATCATCGGCAGCATCGGCCTGTTCATTCTGGCTATCCCGTGCTTCATTCTGATTAACAGTGATGTGATAGGCCTGATYTTCTTAGGTCTGCTGATCCTCGCGGTGCTACTGAACTGCTTCATCGGTGTGATGGCGTCAACGTTACCGGCAATGTTCCCGACGCATATCCGTTACAGCGCGCTGGCGATTGCTTTCAACATTTCAGTACTGATTGCGGGTCTGACGCCCACGATCGCGGCGTGGCTGGTAGAAACAACCAATAACCTGTACATGCCCGCGTATTACCTGATGGTGGTGGCGATGATTGGTCTGGTGACCGGTATCTTTATGAAAGAAACCGCCAACCGTCCGCTGAAAGGCGCCACACCGGCGGCCTCAGACCGTGCGGAAGCGCGTGAAATCCTCCAGGAACATCACGATAACATCGAACAGAAAATTGAAGATATTGATGCGCAGATTGTTGAACTTGAAGCAAAAAGAAAAAATCTGATTGCTCAGCATCCTGATATCAACTGATTCCGTTTTCCAACATGCCCATAGCCGGTCACTTTGCTGACCGGCTTTTTTTTGCCTTTTACCGCATTTTTTTCGTTCCTGCTCCATACTTCATTTCCTGGTCATCTGAATGGAAAGTCTGTATGCAGAATCCTACGTTGTTTCAGTTCTTTCACTGGTATTACCCGGATGGGGGGAAGCTCTGGCCGGAGGTGGCCGAAAAAGCGGCCTGGCTGGCTGAGATTGGCATTACCGCTGCCTGGCTCCCGCCCGCCTATAAAGGCGAATCAGGGGGATATTCGGTTGGCTATGACACTTATGATTTGTTTGATCTGGGCGAGTTTGAACAGAAAGGCTCCCGAGCCACCAAATATGGCGACAAAGAGGGATTACTTGCGGCCATCGGCGCACTGAAACAGCATAAGCTGGGCGTCATTCTTGACGTGGTGCTCAATCATAAAATGGGGGCGGATGAGAAAGAACGCGTGCAGGTTAACCGCGTTAACATTGATAACCGTGAAGAAATCAGTGATGACATCATTGAAGCGGAAGCGTGGACACGTTTCATTTTTGCCGCCCGTGAGGGCCGGTATTCGAAATTTATCTGGGATTTTCACTGCTTCAGCGGTGTCGACCATATTGAAAACCCGGATGAACAGGGCATTTTCAAAATCGTTAACGACTACACCGGCGGCGGCTGGAACGATCAGGTCGACGACGAGTTTGGCAATTACGATTATCTGATGGGAGCCAACGTCGATTTTCGCAATAACGCGGTCAGCGAGGAACTCAAATACTGGGGCCGCTGGATCATGGAACAAACGAACTGTACCGGTTTCCGTCTTGATGCAGTGAAACATATTCCGGCCTGGTTCTATAAAGAATGGATTGACCATATTCAGGCGGAAGCCGAACAGCCGATGTATCTGGTCGCGGAATACTGGTCATTCGATGTCCAGACGCTGCAAAATTACATCCATCAGGTGGAAGGCAAAACCATGCTGTTCGATGCGCCGTTACAGCTGAATTTCCACCATGCTTCGAAGCAGGGAGCGGATTTTGACCTGACCACCATTTTTGATAACACCCTGGTTGCCGCCGATGCGGAGCATGCCGTGACCCTGGTGGCCAATCACGACACGCAGCCGTTACAGTCTCTTGAAGCACCGGTTGAGCCGTGGTTCAAACCGCTGGCCTACGCGTTAATCCTGTTGCGGGAACAGGGCGTGCCGATCGTATTTTATCCGGATTTATTCGGCGCAAGTTACGAGGATGAAGGGGACGACGGTAACAATTACACGATTGAACTGCCTGCGATTGTGCCACTGGAAGCGCTGATCAGAGCCCGTCAGCGCTACGCATGGGGGGCACAAACCGATTATTTCGATCACCCGAACTGCATTGCGTTTTCACGCAGCGGCACCGCAGAACACCCGGGCTGCGTGGTGGTGATGTCCAACGGCGAAGCAGGTGAGAAAACGATTGATCTGGGCGACAACTTCGCCGGTAAAAAATGGCGGGACGTGCTGGAAAACCGCGAGGATATCATTACAACCGACGAGCAAGGCAGCGCGCAATTTTACTGCGCTGCCGGAAGCGTCAGTGTCTGGACTCTGGCAGAGTAAAACAACAGCGGGTGGATTAACCACCCGCAACCTTAACGGAAGCCGAAAGCAATCAGCAGGGAATACCCCCCCAGTAATGCGATAAACGCTACAGCTCTGACGATTCCGGCACTTTTTCCCATCAACTGCCGCGGCAGCATCGCCAATATGATAATCGCGTTTAACGGCACGCCGTACCATTTCCAGTGTTTTGGTGCCATCATCCAGAGCACGCAAAAACTGCTGGCACTGAGTACACCATAATTGGTGAATGCCATAACCATATTTCCTGCGTCAGGCTTAAACATCGTGAAGAAGCCCAGCATTATTTTCACCATAATCGCGGTCGAGAGCACCGACAACACACATTCTGTCGCGCATAACATACGCGGGCGATAACGCAACTTTCGCTCCAGATAATGGTAACCGTGAATATACAACCCGATAATCGCGATGAGTAAGATACGCGAGCGCCACGGCTCTGGATGCTCACGCGTCGCCAACATGATCAGCAAAAGCCAGAAGCCGTTCAGGAAAACAGTTCCCCAACTTAGCGCTACCCGGGTTTCAGACAGGGTTTTCAGCAGCACAGAATTTAAATAGGGTAATAACGCAGGATGATACATTCTGATCTCTCTGAGTTTATTGCTCAGTGATGTCATAAAATCGGGTACCAGCTTTGCCCACCAGGGCACGGTTGCACCTTCAACCGTGAGTAACCGCAAGCGCAACCGATTCAGTGTTGAATCCTGATATGCACGTACCATCACCGACCAGTAACGTTTCGCACCAGTCATCTCAACCTGACGTTGCAGGGCCGCCAGCCTGTAAGGTGAGATGCCACCGGGCTGATAATGGTCGACATCCCAGCCCATAATGTCGGAGACCTTGATCAGAAGTGCGGAATATAACCCTTCACGATCACTTAATTGCGCTGCCAGTTCCTGACTGAACAATTCGTGCAGTTCAAGGTTTTGCAGCACATTGCTCTTGAGAAAAACATCCAGACGCTTAAGGCCGGCAGTTTCATCGTCCATCATTTCATCAGTAATTTCAGTTGCCTGTGAAATGATTTTTCGCCGTAGCGCAGTATCACGATAGGTTTCCTGCCTGATCTCATTGACGGGGTTAAACGGAGCAGGTTTTTGCAAAAAGGTCTGTGGGACAACCTCAGCAGATGGCTTATGCATTGTGACAACGTCACTGATTGTCGCGTCATTCCCCTGATTTTTCGCCGCATCAAAGGCTTCACGCAGACGTTGATACCCTTCAGGGTCCTGGTCCGGACGGGTATTTTTCAGTTGTCGGGCATAAGCCCGTTTAATCACGCTGAGATCCTGAGTCGGCTCAATGCCTAAAACTGACCAAATTCCCTGGCTGCTCATTCCATCGCCCACGTCATTAATCCTGAATTCAAAAGAAACATCAGTCTTCACCCCAGCGTGTACCGGAATCATCCCGGCAACGACTTCCGGCAGTATTTTCAATTTGCTGATGCAACGCATCAAGCTGACAAAGCGAAATCCCGACGGGCTGATAATGGTCAATTTCCCATCCCATCAGCGCGGCAACGTTCACCAGCACCGGGCGGGTCAGTCCTTCACGCTCCGCCAGGTCCCACGCCAGCTGCTGACTAAACATTTCGCGCAAYTGAAGATTTTGCAGCAATTCTTCTGACAGACAAACTTTCAGCAACGCCACGCCAGCCTGTTCATTTTCCAGCAGCAGGCTGACGGTATCGGATACCAGATGGTGGACCTGCGTCCGGCTGATTAATGCGTCATCAGTCATCGGCAAAAGGGGAGATGAATAAGTGACAGCGTCACTGGCATTCCACACATAATCGCCGCGCCGGGCTGATTCAAACGCTTCCCGCAGACGCTGATACGCTTCGGGATCCTGATCGGGTCGCGTGTTTTTGAGCTGCCGTGCATAGGCCCGCTTGATCGCGCTGATGTCCTGCGTGGCTTCTATCCCCAAAACTGACCAGATCGCCATCGGGCTATTCCCACTCACTGCGCAGATGCACCAGCAGCGCCTCAAATTCCTTACGCGCTGCCGCAATCTGCCGGGCATCCTGCGTGTCGAGCACATGTTCAAAGCGATACAGCTGAGCAGCGATAAACTGCCGCTGGTCGCCAAGGCTTTGTTCATAATACGCATTGGCTTCTGCCACCAGCTGGCGGTTTACCAGTTGCTCACGGGGATGCTGTTTGATGTTTTCCAGTTTCAGCAGACTTGCGGTAATTTGCGCAGGTGTCAGGCTGCCCGGCGCTTTCTCAATCACCAGTTTTTCCACCTGTCCGGTGCTGGTGATTTTACATTCCACTTCCAGAATGCCGTCGAGCGTGTAAGTGAAACGCACCTCGGCGCTCATTTCACCTGCCGGGCGCGGAGGCACATCAACGGCCAGCGATCCGAGCAGTATATTGTCGGCGACCCGCCGTGCTTCACCCTGATAAATGGACAGATTCAGGTACTTTTGCTGATCGGAGATCGTGACAATCGTTTCCACGCGACTCACCGGTACAAAGCTGTTTCGCTCAATCAGCGGCAGAAAATGACCGTCTTCGTAGCCGTCGCCTTTAGGGCGGGAAATTCCGATGCCGAGCGTAAACGGCATCACATCGGTCAGCACGATGTCATCGAGCGCCTGATCCTGCAAGACCAGTCCGGCCTGAATACCGGCACCGAGCGCCACGGCTTCGTCCGGTTGTAACTCACTGCGTGGGAAGCGCCCGAACAGACGGGCCACCGCCTGACGCACCAGTGGCATTCGCGTTGCACCGCCCACCAGCACCACATGATCCACTTCATCGGCGGAGAACCTGGCATCGCGCAGCGCCTGAATCACCGGTTTTTTCATCCGCTCCAGCGTACTTTCACAGCATTGCGCCAGAATTTCAGTGGTCAGCGTCCAGTTCAGCGATCTGTCATTCCACTGGTATCTGAGTGGCGTGCTGTCTTGCGTGGTCAGCTGGCATTTCGCTTTTTCCGCCAGCGTAATCAACTGACCGAAAAGGGCGTTATCGTCTTTATCCAGCTCCGGATACTGCGCCAGCATCCAGCCGGCAAGACTGCGGGTAAAATCATCGCCACCGAGGAATACGTCGCCGCTGCTGGCCCGCACTTCAATCACGCCTTCGAACATATCGATAATTGAAACGTCAAACGTGCCGCCCCCCAGATCGAACACCAGGAATTTCTGCTCCTGCTGATTCACCAGCCCGTAGGCCAGTGACGCCGCCGTCGGTTCATTGAGCAGACGTTCAACATGCAGTCCCGCCAGTTCACCGGCAGCCTTCACGGCCTTGCGCTGAATATCATTAAAATAAGCAGGAACGGTGATAATGGCGCGCTTCACCTCACAGCCACAATGTTGCTCAACATCCGCTTTCAGACTGCGCAGCAGAAGGGCGGAGAGCTCTTCCGCGCGAAAGTTTTGATGTCCAAGCCGGAACTGATGCTCCGTGCCCATGAAACGTTTAAAACTGGAAAGGGTGAGGTCAGGGTGGGTAAATAACCGCGCCTGTGCAGGCGCCCCGACCAGGACATGACCGTTATCATCGAGACCGATCACTGAGGGTGTCAGATTTTTTCCATAGACGTTAGGAACCAGAACGGACTGACCGTCTTGCCAGATGGCAACTGCGCAGTTTGAAGTGCCTAAATCTATTCCTATCAACATCCGTATCACCCCAGAAGCGTAAACTGTATATAACCGAAAGAACTTTCATCGGCCAAATTTACAGAAAGTTGAGGAGATTTTGTAGATTGCCGGATTTAATTCCTGACGAAAAACCGACATTTACCGGCACTGAGGAACAGTGGACATCAATTTTTTTCTTAACCACTAGACGACTGGTCTAATTCAATGTATTGTCAGCCCATGAACACGACAAAAGCATCTGACACAGGCAAAACTGACCAGCGTAAACACATTCTTGCTGTGGGGCAGTCCCTCATGGCGAAGAAAGGTTTCTCGGCAGTCGGCCTGAATGAAATTCTGACCACCGCGTCCGTACCGAAGGGGTCGTTTTATTACTACTTCACGTCGAAAGATGCATTTGGTGAGGAACTGCTGAAAAGCTATTTTCAGGATTACCTGTCTGCGATGGATGTTACCCTGGCCCAGCCGGGGCTGACGATGGCGCAGCGTCTGATGAATTACTGGCAGCAATGGCAGGAGAGTCAGTCATTTTACGACTGTCAGGGTAAATGCCTCGCCGTGAAACTGGGTGCCGAAGTGGCGGATCTTTCTGAACCGATGCGTCAGGCGCTGAATGATGGCACTTCCGGCATTATCAGTCGCATTGCCCGGGCGATTGAAACGGGAATTAAAGAAGGATCGATGGCCGTCAATGATGCGCCGCTGATTGCCGCACAAGGGCTGTATCAGTTGTGGCTCGGGTCAAGTGTGATGGTGAAAATTTTACGTAATACGCAACCTTTTGACGCCGCCATGACGATGACACAACAGATTATCCATCAGCCGCAGTAAGCTGATGCGTAACAAATGACACCTCACGTTGAGGTGTTTTTTTGAAAGTGATTACAAGACGACTGGTCTACTATATAAGTATCTCAACTGCTTCAACTACCTGGATAAACAACATGAAAATTCTGATGGTTCTGACTTCGCACGACAAACTGGGCAACACGGGCCGTAAAACGGGTTTCTGGCTGGAAGAGCTGGCAGCACCGTATTACGCTTTTAAAGATGCAGGCGCAGAAATTGTGCTGGCGTCCCCGGCTGGCGGCCAGCCACCGCTGGATCCGAAAAGTAACGAACCGGATTTCCAGACGCAGCAAACCCACCGCTTTGAAGCCGATGAACAGGCGAGGGCTCAACTGGCCTCCACCGTGCGTCTGGACAGCATTTCTCAGGCTGATTTTGATGCAGTCTTTTATCCGGGCGGTCATGGCCCGTTGTGGGATCTGGCGGAAGATACAACCTCCATTGAGCTGATCCAGTCATTCCAGGCTGCGGGTAAACACGTTGCGCTGGTGTGTCATGCGCCTGGCGTGCTGCGTCATGTGAAAGATGCACAAGGTAATCCGCTGGTACAGGGCAAAAAAGTCACCGGTTTCACCAACAGCGAAGAAGCAGCGGTTGAGCTGACCGACGTAGTGCCTTTCCTGGTGGAAGATGAACTGAAAGCACTGGGTGGTATGTATTCGAAAGGCGCTGACTGGGGTTCTTACGTAGTGCAGGATGGTCTGCTGATCACCGGGCAGAATCCGGGTTCTTCCGCAGAAGCGGCAGAATTGTTAGTTCAGCAACTGAGCAAATAATCGAAACAAGTAAACATGGCCGGAAGGGCAATCTTCCGGCCTTTTTTATTGTGCAAAATCAGGATCAGGCAATCGTCACTTTCGTATCCAGGTACACATCCTGAACGGCATTAATCAAACCCACGCCTTCTTTCATTGATTTCTTGAAGGCTTTACGCCCCAGAATCAGTCCCATCCCGCCAGCGCGTTTATTGATGACCGCTGTACGCACGGATTCCTGAATATCATTTTCACCTGCGGCACCGCCGGAATTAATCAATCCGGCCCGCCCCATGTAACAGTTCGCCAGCTGATAACGCACCAGATCAATCGGGTGCTCGGTCGTCAGTTTGGAATAGACGCGTTCATCGGTATAACCGAATTTAACCGCTTTGTAGCCACCATTATTTTCTGCCATTTTCTGTTTCACAATGTCTGCGCCGATGGTCGCTGCAAGATGGTTTGCCTGGCCGGTTAAGTCGGCGCTGGAATGGTAATCTTTGCCGTCTTTCACAAACGCCGGATTACGCAAATATGCCCACAACACTGTCACCATGCCCAGTTCATGCGCCCGCTCGAAAGCGGCTGAAATTTC
This sequence comes from Rahnella sp. P4_A8, assembly GCF_056402435.1. Taxonomy (NCBI): domain Bacteria; kingdom Pseudomonadati; phylum Pseudomonadota; class Gammaproteobacteria; order Enterobacterales; family Yersiniaceae; genus Rahnella; species Rahnella sp. P4_A8. The sequence continues at coordinate 19,326 of NZ_JBFUHK010000013.1, forward strand.
TTCTATCTGGCGACGTGACTCTTCTGAGCCAAAATAAATGGTCGCGCCCACAGCCTGCGCACCGAGATTAAACGCCTGTTCCACACTGGCATACAGTGTCTGGTCATATTGTGTCGGATAACTCAGGGTTTCGTTGTGATTGAGTTTGACCAGGAACGGAATTTTATGGGCGTAGCGGCGTGAAACGGAAGCCAGTACGCCGTAAGTTGACGCTACGCAGTTACAGCCTGCCTCGATCGCCAGTTCAACAATATTTTTAGGATCGAAATACAACGGGTTCGCGGCAAACGAGGCGCCCGCAGAGTGTTCAACACCCTGATCGACCGGCAGAATCGACAGATAACCGGTACCGGCTAACCGTCCGGTGTTATACAAGTTTTGCATCGCAGCCAGTACGCGCGGCGAACGGTTATTGTCGATCATCACACGGTCAACAAAATCGGCGCCCGGCAGGTATAGCTGGTCTGAGGTGATGGTGGAACATTGATGCTGAAGAAGTGAATCGGCTTCTTTGCCTAACAACTTAGTGATATCAGTCATAATGGACTCCGTTTCTGCTCTGTGCGGGGCACAAAGCGGTGAATGATATTTTCTTACCCCACTAGGTATAGACGGATTACGCCGGGTTTGTGTGACTCATGCTGCGGTTATGTCTCTGTTTGACGTCAGCAACGCGCAGACACTCGCTGTAAAAAAAAACCGGAACAGCATTGTGCGGTTCCGGTTTTTGATATTAGTTGTTGGCTTTCAGTGTATTGAGTAATCGCTCCAGACTTTCCCGCCGCTGCGCAGGGATTTCCCCGCCCGCCGCGTAACCGGCGTTGCGCATGATGCTTTCCTGCAAACCGACCAGCCAGTCGTAAATGTAAAACGCCGTGGAATTGGTCGGCGTGGCAGAAAGTTTTGTCAGGCGGCGGGATGACTTCCAGCTTGCAACGCTTTTCTTCGGCTTGGCAAAAATCTTATTGCCCTTATTGATACGGCTTTCCGGGCGTCCGGCTTCTGCTTGCTTCTCAAAGCCCAGCCAGGCAACAAAATCACCGAGCACCGTCAGGGCACGTGAAACCTGACGATCCGCATGATGCTCATGTTCACGCGTCCCCGCAGATAACGTACCACTGAGTGAACGTACCAGCGCATCGCCCATGTTCAGACGGAAACTGGCGGTGATCAACTCTTCCATCAGCAACTCGACTGTTGGCTTAGCCACGCCAAGCAGGGCGATCAGCGGTTCGTTTTCCGGCAGGCTGCGCAGATGGTTAATCCAGTAACGCTGTACCTGGCGCGCAAACGCCGTGCCGTCGTCCGGTTTTTCCTGCCAGACCTGCACGTCCTGCTGCTCAGCGAATAAATCGATATCAATACCAATACCAAAACTTTCCACGCCAGATTCATCCTGCTCGCCCGTTTCGGCCTGCTTACCGGCATGTTCGTGATAAATACGGTGCAGTTCGTCGCGGCCGGGCAGCAGTTTTTCCAGCAGCTCGCCGTGAACACCCGTGCGGGTTTGCAGCGCTTTAATAACGGTCTGAACTGTGCGTTGTTTTTGTGCCGGATCGGCTTTGTCGCCCGCCTGATACCAGCGTCCGAGCAGGTTATCCGCCAGTTCACGACGCAGCTCGTCACGTATTTCGCTCAGACGGTTCAGCCTGATTTCCGGACGAATTTCAGCCGCCAGATAATCTGCCATACGTTGCAGACCGCGATCATCCATCGCCAGCAGCGCGCCCCAGGCATCACCTGGATTGCCCACATGACGCTGAACGGCCTCGTCGAAATGTGCCGATCCGCTCACGCGGCGATCGAACGGCGTGAATACCCACACCAGTCCCGGTTTGCGGCGGTCACGCACCTGCGTGTTTTCGCCGTGCATTTCTTTGACCCAGTATTCCAGCGTGCGGCCCACGGCAACCACGTCATCACGCACGTCAGCCGCCGTGCAAACCATCAGCATGTTCATTTCATGCCGGTCGGTATAACGCTCCGGCAGATAAGAAATTTTTGCGCGGAACAGATCGGAATGTTCATCCTCACCGCTTTCATCAGTCAGCGCGCCATAACCCGGCAGATCCAGTAAATCGATCTGCTCGAACAGGACTTCACGTGGTGGGGAAAGCAGGGGTATTTGCACTTCAGAGGCAAGCATGGTCAGCTCAGCTAGTGACAACGTCACAGATGGCGCGCTTTCATCTCCCCATTGCGGGCAAACCGGGATCTGAATATCCCAGCCGGGCGACTGACTGAAAATACCGTCTGCCGGTTGCATGGCGTCATCAACCAGAATGCTCAACGGTGCCAGCAGGCTTTCTGCACCGCTGAGGTGTTGCAGCGTGTGGGCATAGTGGCGATACGCTGCAGTCAGCGCAGGGTCGTTGCCCCATAACAGAGAGAACAGACGTGCGCGATCGTCGATGTTCAGATAAGGCGCGAGCTTCACCGCCACTGGCCAGTAATGTGCATTCAGATGACGGAAACGGCGGGGATCGAGGCGAATCATGGAATCCCATAATCCCATAATCTGTTCGCTGGTAAAGCCGTCTACCGGCTCCGGCTGACGGTGCATCATCAGTTTACTGAGGTGCTCGGTGATTTGCTGTGTGTCCGCCACGGGGTAATAACTGTCCGGCTGGAAAGCGCGGATAACGATGCGGGCAAGATCGGCTTCATTGAGCAGCAGCACACGAACCGGAAATGCGCGATCCCTGACGTCTGCCTGACGGGTAAAACGGGTGGCGAAACGCGCCACACGGTTACCGGGGTTAATCTGGGTCAGATAATCGAGCGTGACACCCCCGAGACGAGTCTCCAGTCGCCCGTAGTTACCGGCCGCCAGCGAACAAATCAGGTACGATTTCCCGGCCTGAGAATGCCCGTAAAAACCCAGTGCTGGCGGCAGTTCACAGGCCTGTGCCAGGCGCTGTGCTTTCTCGCGACAGCGTGTTAACTGCAAATTCAGCCGGTCGGCTTCCAGATCAAGACGCGGAGCTTCAGCGCGTGTGGCGTCGACCCAGCCCAGCGCCTCGCCGATGGTGTCAGATACCGCCGCAAACTGACGCTGCAAAACATTGGTGGTCAGACCGGCGTTTGTTTCTGTCGTGCTTGTTGTCATGAGACGAATACGCTCCCACTGTCGATCCAGTAATGGCTCTCGCCCAGTGTATTTAGCCGCAGGCGCAGGTGATGAGGAGGCACTTTGGTGCCGTTATCCAGCACCGCGCTGGCAATATCAAAAAATTCCGGCGTCGGATGATCTTCCCCTTTTTTCACCGCCAGTTTCACCCGCAGCACACTGTCACCCGCCACTTTACGCGCCAGTTCAGGTTMCGCGATGGACAGGGTATACAGCGGCGAGGCCGGCCAGCGGTCATTTTCCAGCTGGCGGAAGCCCAGACAAATGGCACCGCGAATGCGGAAACTGGCCGCACTATCGAGTTTGTAATCATGGGCATCAAGATCGATATCACCGTAACAAACGTTATCTTCAGTCAGCACCTGATTGCCGTCGAGCATACCGAGATAGCGCACGGTCGAATACGGCTGGAAATCACCGGCTTTGAAATAGAAGCCCGGCAGACGTAAATCCAGCGCCAGCAGACACAGCATTGCGCCGACGGCTGCTGTGGATTTCGGGTTGTCGATGCGCCCGAGTTTGTTAAACGGATACCAGCCGCTGGTGTGATAACCATCGAGTGACAGCATACGGTTGATCGGCAGCGGTTGCAGATGGCGGAACAACGCCTGAATGCCGGGGAAACGCGAAGGACGACCGGTCAGCAGCAACACATCGCAGTCATGCAACGACACCACTTCACACAGCGAACGCAGGTTCTGCGTAATGCTCATGCGGTTGGATAAAAACTCACTGTGCAGTTTGCTGAGTTTCAGTACCAGCGGTACCTGAAGAAGATCAAATACCGCCGAACCGGCAGGCAGAACGCGCTGGATTTCGGTATGCAGATAATCCAGCACTTTCAGCGTCGGTGTCTGTTCCAGCAATTCACCGAATGGCGCATCAATTTCTGCGTGGGTATCCAGCGGATCAAAGCGTTCGTAAACTTCCAGCACTGACCGCGCCAGCGGGATAAAAATTTGCAGCGTACTTTGCTGACGCAAGGTGGCATGCCCGTCCATGCGCCCCTCGCTACCAAACAGGCGCGTCATCAGGCTGTCCGGGTTAGCCAGTCCGGCTTTCTTCAGCGCCGCATGTAACGCAGGTAAAATATAGAGCTGAATGACATCCAGCAGAATATCGTCGCCCGCCACTTTAAAGCCTTCGCGGAACAGTAAACGCGGAGTGATTTTGACATTATTCCCCATCCCGTCATCGAGCCAGTATTGCGTGATGGCCAGATCGGTCGTCCCGCCGCCGATGTCAATCGAGGCGATACGGAGGGTTTTGCCCACCGGTTCATCGTCGGCCAGTTCGCGGTCAGGACGCGCCATGCTGGCAAAAAACTCGCCGGTATGACCGCCAAAATTCACCTGCGTTTCGTTGTAGAGATACACCATTTGGCCGCAGGTTGCTTCGTCCCATTCCATCTGCACATCCGGCACCGGCACGCTGCTTTTGGCTTTGTCGTTCTGGTTTTTAAACGCGTCGTCAGAGGGATGCCAGCCCATGGATTTCCACACCAGCCCGATGGCTTCCTGCATACGGCGGCGGAAAATTTCACGCTCCGGTTTCGGCATCGCCGAGGGCAGGGTCAGAATAATATTGCGTAACTGGCGCGGTGCGGAAGATCGCAGCATACGGGTGCGCTGCGCCGGGCTGTTAATTTGCATCAGCGCCTGCGCCAGCAGTTCCGACAGCATCAGCGTCATCACCGAGCTGCGGCTGTAATGGGCGGAGAACACCGGCAGGCGATCTTCCGCAGGCAGATCAGACAGCGGCTGACCGTCGTCATTGATCAGAAATGTCAGCGGCATGGCTGCAGCGACCGGCTCGGTAATCGCACCGTGACCGCCCTGGCTGAAACGCCAGCCCGGCGTATAACTGTCTTCATCCCACAAATAACGGCGCGGGCTGGAAATCCCGGTCGATCCTTCCGTTCCTTCGCGCAACAGTGCCAGACGACTGGCTTCCCGACCGGCGCGTAAAATTGACGGCCAGATAAAGGCGTCATCACGGCCGCTTTCGACAGAGAAATTCGGTTTACCAAAGCGAGCCTGGGCGAACTCCACCCGGCTCTCGAACAGTTCGTTATAGAGAAAATGCGGCTGAGAGAGGTCGCGCAGTTGCAGTTCGCAGGTTTGCTTCAGGCCATCGGTTTCGCCTGCATGGTCTTCCACCAGAATGCCGCAGGTGTGCGAGTTACCCACATCCAGAATCAGATCGACGTTAATCGCCGGTTCCTGCAACGTCGCGCCATTAATTTTCAGTTCAGGGATACCAAGCTGGCTGCCGAGCATTTCCAGCAGATTCAGATAATGTGCCTGATATTCGAATTCACGCAGGGCGACTTTAATATTGCGCGCTTCACGTTCCTCGCGGATAGCGGACTGCTCGGTGAACACTTCACGTAACCAGCCGTCCACCCAGGTCTGATCGAGGAAATCGGGCAGTTCTTCGTTATGCCATGCCAGCGCAAAGCTGATGCCGTTTTTGACGTCATCCGGTGTCGGTGCGAGCTGGGTTTGTTCGTCATCGCCTTCCACTACGCGGGTATCAAAGGCAATCACGACGCGGTGCGTGCTGCCATCCGCTTCCGGGGTATCCAGTTCACGGATTTGCACCCGCGCCCAGTTGTCGGGACCGGCCATAAAGGTGCGCGGCGGATTAAAGCGCAGGAACGGCAACGGCAGCCAGATCTGGTCAAGCAGTTTCAGCGACTGTTCCAGCGGGAAACTGAATTCAGGACGCACCACTTCCGGCGCACCGCCATCCACTCCCGGTAAAAAGTGACGACCATTTTGCGGGTTATAGTCGAGGCGCAATAACGGGCCGTTGGCGCTCTTGCGCACAAATTTGGCAGGCAGTCCGTCATCCCACACCGGCTTCAGCGCGAAGTCGAGGAACTGGATGCCGCTGTCGCGGATCAGGGTAATCTTTTGTTTAAAATCTGTAAGGGTTGCCAGCATGCTGTTATTTACCTTCACGCTTAATGGTCATTGGGTAAACCGTGTCGCCGGTATAACGACCCTGACACACGGCAGCGCCAGTCGCGCCCTGAGTACAACTGATTTCCGGCATCTGATAACGGGAGCCGTCGCTGCATTTCGCCCGGTAACGGCTGTTAATCACCAGATTTCCTGATTGCATCAGACCGGCATTTGCCACCGTGCGGCAGGTCACGCCCGCGCCGTAGGTAATTTTCACCGTACCCTGACCCTGTTTAAACTGATAACGCAACACCGGCGGTTTACCGGTAACCGGATCTTTGATATCCACCACCACATTCCAGTTACCGTTGAGAAATTTGGTCGAGCCGATTTTTACCGCATCAGGTGGCATCACTAAGGCATTTTTGCTGACAGGCACAGCCGGTACAGCAGCGACCGGTGTTTTTTCCACTTCCGCGACGGGCTCCGGAGAAGGCACCACCACAGCGGCCGGTGCGACCGGTAACGGTGTCGGTTCCGGCGTCTTCACTTCGGGGGATTTCACTTCTTCAGCCACCAGTGGCGGGGCAATCACCGCCGGTTCCGTTGTCGCAGCAGGTTTCGGCGCTTCGGCCTTCGCGGTTTCAACTTTTGGCGCAGGCGTACGGGAATATAACCAGCCTGCGGCAGAACCGGCGACGACCAGCGCCGCGACCGGCAGTGCCCAGATCAGCGGAGATTTTTTACGGCGCGGGGTCGCAACCGGTTCCGGCGCCGTAACTTCCTGTTCAGCCGCGCGGGCTTCAATGGTTTTAATTACCCGCACAGGTTCCGGCTTTTCAATGACCGGTTCCGGCGCTTTAATTTTTTCTGCTGCCAGTGACAGCGCTGGCAGGGGTTCATCGGCGGTCAGCGTGTTGCGCAGCGCCGCAAAAGGATCAGGATTACTGACGCTGTCGAGGCTCAGGAAGCCCCAGAAGGTCAGTACAGGCTGCCCTCCGACCAGATACACATGGTTTTGATCCGGAAAACGGAAGGCTTTTTCCAGTAACGAGCCAAAAAACTGAGTGGCGGGTTTCTCAGAAGATTTTGCCGCTTTGCTGATTTGCGACACGGTGTCGAGACAGTTCTCGAGCTGGCGCAAAGCCGATGCGCGCGCGGCATCTGTGGCAGCGGCCCAGGAAACGACTTTACCTTCACGGGGGGAATACCAGTCGAGGCGGTCACCGGCCTCATTAAGCTGCGGGATCGCCAGACAGTCGGCAATCACCGGTTGTTTACGCAGACGTAAGGTTTCGCGTAATTGCAGGGCTGATGCGTAAACCGGTAGCCCGTTTTCGCCCAGTGCAAGGATGTCATTGAGACTGCCACTGCGTAAAAATGATTTTGCCACGCCTGAATAGCCTTTATGTGTTTTGCTCCGCGCCAGCGCGCAGGCAGAAAAGGTTCATGATGCTGCCACTTTAGGCGATTTAAGCGAAATCAAACGGGTGAATAAGCGATAAAAAGGGTGGCTGTTTGTGGCGTGGAGCGCGAGGCAAAAGAGGGGAAACCCGTACGGGGGGCAAAACGCACTGTCAGCCCCCATGTGGTCGTCAGAAAATTACAGGTGGAAGTTATCGTACAGATGGCGTTCTATCGCCATCAGTTTGTTACGGTCATAATGACCAAAAAACAGCGGCCCGCCAATGGCGTTGATCGCAGCGCCACTGGCTGTGATCGCCGCCGATTTAAAATCACCGGCTTTTATCGCCCCCGCAGTATCACGTGCAAATACCCGGGCTTCTGAAAGTGAAGCCGATGTTTCGTAAAGGCGTCCGTTTGTCACCGCAGTAATATTGCGTGAGATGCTTTGGTACGCCTGCTCCGAAATACCGACATTGGCCTCGCGCAGCATTCTGTTAACGCAATACACCGCCTGCGCGTAAATCGAGAACTTGGTGGTTCTGATTATTTGTTGCTCAAGCTGCCCTCTGCGAAAGAGTCCCTGACCATTATCACCATATGGCATTATCATTCCTTTTGACTTTCAGTTAAAAACAAACCTCTCCGCGCGGCGGAAAATAGCCTTTCAGCCGCGACGCATAATAATAGAAAGCGATTTATTCCGACCCCTTAAAATCAGAAAAAAGTGATATGACGCAAGGATAAAACGGCAGGGTAACACGCTGTAAGATAATGACATTCACGCTGTGAATGTCATTAGATTTAGAAAGGAACTTAATTAATAATCCACCCTGTTTCAGGCAGTTTTTCAGTGCTGAAATAAGGTATCAAGCACGGAAGTAAGATGCTGACGGGCATCGGCCGACAACGACTGAAGCGGTAACGGCAGACAAGGGGCCGATACCAGGCCAAGAATTTCCGCTGCGGCGGCCACAACGCGCAGGCTGCCGTGCTGGCGGAATAGTTCCCAGAGTGGCTCTAACTGAGCAGACAGTGCCTGCGCAGTCTGCGCATCGCCTTTTTGCGCCGCGCGGGTGATCGCCAGCGGAATTTCCGGGAACAATCCGGCAATGACGGAGTACCAGACATCGCCGCCTTGCGTCAGCACCGTGGCGGCCGCCAGATCGCCCGCCGCGCCAAGTGTCACATGAGAAGGGACAAGTCGACGGAGTTGGTCAAGCCGTTTACGCGTGACGAGCGGATCCGCTGAAAGTCCGGGAATTTTGATACTGCCCACATGCGGCAACTGCGCGATACGTCCGTAAAGCTCATCGGTGAAATCGAAATGCGTGGTGGCCGGATTGTCGTAAACACACAACGGCACGGAAAGATGTCGGCTGACGGTTTCATACAGCGTAAACACTTCATCTTGCGTCAGTTTCTGATACGACACCGGTGCCAGCAACACGGCGCTGACGCCTGCCCGCTGGGCATCTTCTGCAAGATGCAATACATCGGAAGTCCGCACCGAGCCGATACTGACCATCACCGGAATGCCGTTGGCGTGTTCTACTGCCAGCCGCGCAACGCGGTCGCGTTCACTGTGCTTCAGATAGGCATAACTGCCCGTCGAGCCGAGCGCACCAATGGAGTCCACACCCGCACTGACCAGCCGTTCCATCAGCCTGACAAAAGATTTCTCATCAATACCTTTTTCAGTCAGCGGCGTAAGAGGAAAAGCACTTAATCCTGTGAACATCGGGTTCTCCCGTAAGGGTTAATTAACACGACTCATCATAGAGCAGCGATTCACTTTTTGCCCGAAACGGAGGAACCGGCATCCGGTTTCAGGCGCAACATATCCAGCCAGCCGATCAGCGTCAGCACAGCAATAACCACGAAGGAGATTTTGAAACTCATGCCGGGCACAGACGCCCAGTCCAGCGCATCAACCAGTTGTTCACCAAGACGGGTACCAAGCGCGCCGACGGTGATCCCAAGCCCGACAGACAGTTGCAACACCGTGCTGAACAGGGTATTGGCATCGGCCATTTGTTTCGCAGGCACGTCGGAAAACGCCAGCGTGCTGATGCCGGTGAACTGCATCGAACGGCTCAGGCCGCCGAGAAACAGCAATACCATCACCAGCCAGTCAGGCGTGTCAGGCGTCAGAAACGCGCAGAACAACAGCGAGAAAACGCTCAGCAGACCGTTAACCACCAGCACCGGGCGAAAACCGAAACGACGGATCAGCGGCGTAGTGGCCGGTTTCATCGCCAGATTACCGGCAAATACCGCCAGCACCAGCAAGCCGGCATGGAAGGGATCCATGCCAAATCCGACCTGCAACATCAGCGGCAGCAGGAACGGCACGGCGCTGATGGTCACGCGAAACAGAGAACCGCCTCCCATACTGATACGAAACGTCGGAATGACTATCGCCCCGAGATGAACCATCGGTTCGGGGTCGCGGTAAAGATGCCGGATAGCCAGCACCGAAAGCACCACTCCCGTCACCAGCAACAGTATGGCGGCGGTCCATAAAATGTGGTCCTGACTGATCAGCTCCAGACCGGTCACCAGCGAAAGCATCGCCAGACCGGTCAGTACAAACCCCGGTTTGTCGAAATGCTTCGGCTCCGCGGAAGGTTCCTGCGGAAACAGACGCCATGCCAGCATCATCGCGATAATCCCGAGCGGCACATTGATATAGAAAATCCAGTGCCACGAGGCGTAATGGGTGATAAACCCGCCGAGCGGTGGCCCGAGGATTGGCGCGACCAGCGCAGGCCAGGTCAGGGTGGCAATAGCTTTAATCAGCTGCGGCTTCGGCGTCGTTTTCAACACCGTCAGACGCCCGACCGGCACCATCAACGCGCCGCCGATCCCCTGAATAATACGCAGAATGATAAATTCACTGACGCTGGAGGCCATTGCACAAAACAGTGAGGCCAGCGTGAAAACGCCGAGCGCAAACGTGAACACGTTGCGGGCACCAAAACGCTCCGCCGCCCAGCCGCTGGCGGGGATCAATACCGCCAGCGTGAGCATATAGGCGCTCATCCCGGCATTCAGATCAACAGCAGATACCCCGAAAGAAATCGCCATTTGCGGCAGTGCGGTGGCTATCACCGTACCGTCGATAAACTCCATGAAGAAAGCAGCGGCAACCAATAAAGCAATAACGGAGATCCCGGTATTAACTGCGGAATCTCCCTGCGGATGTTCTGACGCATCCGGTTTACTGTGGCTCATTGTGTTCTGTCCCGGAAAAACCCACTCGCTACACGCTGCAGCAAAAGATAGATGATAAGTATTAAACCTATCACACACCTTTATACGGGTTATAGATCAAATGAAGATCAAAAAGAGCGATTTTTACGCTTAGTCGGCCGACGTGAAAAAATCATCCTGCAACTGACAAGCGAAATCACTGACATCTTCCTGCAGACACAGCGCAACATCAGCAGCAAAACCGCGTCGGGTGAGTTCGCGTGCTGAGCCGCAATCTGCAAGTTCTGCAAGCGTCAGGTTTTGATAAACCGCCTGCGCCGCGCGGGCTTCTGCTGACAACTGACGATTGCGCAGCCGTGAAATCAATCCCCCCGCAGCGACCAGATCTTCAAGCCCCGGGCGAAGACTATTGTCCGGCCATTTTTCACCGGCGGGGATCACCAGAATGCGTGGATACTTTTCACAGGCACGCGCCGTGGCGGTGAGATTGCGCAAGCAGGCGGTGAAAATCGCCGCATTGTGTGTTTTGGCTTGAAAGGTCAGCGCCGATCCGTTCGGCGAAGGCAATACCAGCCGCGTTCCGCTAACCATTTCCTGCAGAGAGCAGGGCGAAAGGGTGAACCCCGGCCCCTGAAAACGCCGGTCAAATTGCGCGCACTGCGCATTCCGCTCAGCGGCATATTGCTGCGCGCTGGCATCCTTCCACGGATACGGAAACACCGTTCCACCGCGCGCGGTGGCGATACTCACGCAGGTAGAAAACGACATGACATCAATAATCACGATGCAATCGGCATCTGCCGCCAGATGCTCCACCGCCTGCGCGCCCCATTCCAGACGCACGTCAAAATCAGCTTGTGAGAAATCAGTCATTACAGCGCCTTCATCAGAATTACAAAGCAAGAAAAAGAGGGTTTTTCGGGCGGAACATTCACTACACTGATTAACACGTTTTAGTTATTCGCCTGCATCAATAAAACAAGACATCAGACAATGTTCAATAGGGGATGTGAATGAAAAGTGGGGATTATTGCCGATTGCTACTGCTGGCGGCGATCTGGGGTGGCAGTTTTCTGTTTATGCGCGTGGCGGCTCCGGCGTTCGGTGCCATCAATACGGCGTTTCTTCGCGTACTGTTCGGATTTGTCGGACTGGTCGTGATCCTTGCGGTACTGAGAACGCCGCGTGATTATCAGCATAAATTTGGCCGCTCGCTGCTGCTCGGGGTGATCAACTCCGGTTTGCCTTTTCTGATGTATTGTCTGGCAGCACGTTGGTTACCCGCCGGTTATTCCGCCATTCTCAACGCCACTACGCCGCTGATGGGTGTCGTGCTCGGCGGTTTATTCTTTCATGAAACCGTGACGCTGAAAAAAGCGCTCGGTGTACTCACCGGCCTGTTCGGCATTACCTTGCTCACCACCACCGGCAGCGCGGAATCGGTGCCGCAATTACTGGCGGGCGTCATTGCCTGCCTGGTGGCAACCGGCTGTTATGCAGTGGCTGGTTTCCTGACACGACGCTGGATCAGCGAACGCGGCGGGTTGGATCCCAAACTGGTGGCGACCGGTAGCCAGCTCGGCGCGACACTGTTCCTGTTGCCCTTTTTCCTTTATACCTCGGCTACCGAAGCGCCGGTGACCTGGGCGCAACCGCTGGTCTGGCTCTGTGTGCTGGCCGTCGGGTTTATCTGTACGGCATGGGCGTACATTCTGTATTTCCGCCTGATAGCCGATATCGGCCCGCTGCGCAGCATGACCGTGACATTTCTGATCCCGCCGTTCGGTATTCTGTGGGGTTATCTGCTGCTGAATGAAACGCTGTCAGAAGGTTTTTTTGCGGGCGGCATTCTGATTTGCGTGGCGGTGTGGCTGGTCCTCAGTCCGGGCAAGTCWGTGGCAGGAAAAACAAAAACGCCCGCACCCGGAACCCGATAAGTTCAGGCGCGGGCAAGGGATCAGCCGAGATATTCGATAATGGATAATCCGCCGTTATAGTCGGTGCTGTAGATAATTCCCTGCGCATCGACAAACACGTCGCAGGACTGAATCACCTGCGGCCTGYCAGGACGTTTATCCATCATGGTAACGGGCGCAGCGGGCACCAGCGCACCGGTTTCTTTCGGCTGGTACGGATTGCTGATGTCGTACGCACGTACACCCGCATTCTGGTAAGTCGCGAAAATCAGCGTTGAACTGATAAAGCTGCCCGGCCGGTTTTCATGCAAATTGTGCGGCCCGAAATGCGCCCCTTTGCTGACGTAATCCCGTTCCTCCGGCTGCGGAAAGGTCGAAATACTCACCGGATTCGACGGCTCGCGCACGTCAAACAGCCAGATCAGCTTCTCGCCATCTTCCTGATTATCCAGCACTGCCTCGTCGAGCACGACCAGCAAATCCCGGTCCGGCAACGGCAGCGCGGTATGCGTGCCGCCGCCAAATGGCGGACTCCAGTTGCGGTGAGAAATCAGTTGTGGCGCGCTGCGGTCTTTGATATCCAGCAACGTCAGGCCGCCGTCACGCCAGCTGGCATATGCCGTATCCCCGCTGATAATGGCATGGTGCAGCGCATAACGTTTACCTTCCGGCCAGTCCGGCGTTTCACCGCCTGCGGTATGCATCCCCGGCAGCCACCAGCGTCCGGCGACCTGCGGATTGCGCGGGTCGGCCAGATCAATCGTCAGGAAAATATAATCGCTGTAGCCATCAATCAGGGCTGAAACGTACGCCCAGCGCCCGCCGACATACCAGATGCGATGCACGCCGATACCTTCCAGCGCGAGAAAGCTGATTTCTTTTGGTTGATCGGGCACCGAAATATCAAAGATACGCACACCGGCGCTCCAGCCACGCTGCTGCGTACCCTGAACCGTCTCGCTGACGGAGCGGGTGTAATAGACTTTTTCATCGGCGAAGCGGACATCCGCGAACAAATCGCGGGCGTTGATCACCAGCAGCAAATCGTCATGCGCCTGCAGATGCACATTCCAGGTGCCCGGCGGTGCCGCCACAAAACCGGCAGGGCGCGGATTTTTGGCATCACGCACATCCACAATGGAGAAACCCTGCGACACCATGTGGCCGATATACGCGTAGCCACGATGGACCATTACCTGTACGCCGTCAGGTTTTCCGCCCTGATCGCTGTGGCCGATCAGTCGCATATTACGACTGTATTCCGGGGTCGGGAGAGATTGCGTTGTCATAGTCCGGCCTTATTTTTTGTGCTGCGCTTCAAGGGTTGCGAACCACGGCGCGATGAAATCATCAGATTTGCCCCAGCCCGGAATCACTTTCGCCAGCGATGCGACGTTCACGGCATCAGGGTTGCTTGTCAGCAACGCCTGCGGGATAGCCGAGGCTTTGAATTCATAAGTCTCTGGCGTTTTTTCACCGGCAATTTTGTTAGCGACCAGACGCAGGTTGATCGCGCCGATCAGTTTCGGATCCACCGCCACGCTGAGTTTCCACGGGCTGTTGGCCGCACGCATCAGACCGATATCCTGATTGGAAATATCGATGCTGTAGAGTTTGATTTCAGTGCGGCCATTCTCCTGCAAGGCTTTATACGCCCCCTGACTGAAGGCATCCCAGGTGCCCCAGATCGCGTCGATTTTTCCTTTCGGGTATTTCGCCAGCAGCGCGCCGATTTTATTGGCGGTATCGCCCTGAACATCCGACGACACGGCGCCGACCGATTCCAGCTCATGAATGCCAGGATGGGCGGCTAATACTTTTTTATAGGCATCCTGACGACGTTCCATCGGCGGGAAACCGGCCACCCACAGTTTGACGATATTGGCTTTACCGTTGAAATCTTTTACCAGTTGCCCGACGGAAAGATCGGTGAGCGAGGCGTCATCCTGTTGCGTGACCGTCACGCCGGGAATATCGCCGTTCACCGCCGTATCGAACACGGATACCGCAATGCCGCTGGCGGTAATACGTTTCAGCAAATCGGTGGAATACGGGTCACGCCCCTGCGACAAAATAATACCGTCGTATTTCTGGCTGATGGCCTGATTGACGAAATCCTGGAATTTCGCGTCATCGCCGTTACTGAGGAAAGTACTCACCTGAAAGCCCAGTTTGCGGCCTTCCTGAATGGCGCCGGACACAAACTGCGTGGTGTTGTCATCTGAGCCCAGATTGCGGATCACCGCTATGCGGACCGGCCCTTTATGATCGGCAATGGCTTTCGGCACCGGTGCAGTATCTGCGGCGAAAGATGGAAAAACGGAGAGCAAACTTAACGCCAGTAACGACGCGGAGAACAGTTTCATGTTTATTACCCTGTGTGGTTAATCATCATTTAACGGGAGGACAATTCACGCGAGCCCTTTGTGCAGGCTTTTATAGTGGGTTAATGAATTGATTGTCCGAGTTTTCATGACCGGGTAACACTTGGCAACGAACGAAAAGGCATAAGTTAATGCCAAAGATTATTAGCCATCCGGATGTCCGGGCGTAGGATGTTAACAGCTTCTAAATTAAGGATTTCCCCATGAGTGATACAGATATCCGTGTGGTTACCGGCCCTGCCAACTACTTTTCTTCCCCCGGTGCCATCGACCGGCTGGCGCAGTTTTATACGCCGCAACAACTGGATAACGCGCTGTGGATTTACGGCGAGCGTGCACTAGTGGCTGCGCAAGATTTCCTGCCGCAAGCGTTTACTGCCCCGCAGGCGAAGCGTGTGTTGTTCGCGGCACATTGCAGCGAAACTGAAGTACAGCGCATTGCGCATATCGGCGGCAATGACCGGCAGGTGGTGATCGGCATCGGCGGCGGTGCGGTGCTGGATACCGCCAAAGTGGTGGCGCGTCGTCTGGGATTGCCGGTAGTGGCCATTCCGACCATTGCCGCGACCTGTGCGGCCTGGACGCCATTGTCTGTGTGGTATAACGACGAAGGGCAGGCGCTGCGTTACGAAATATTCAACGACGCCAACCATCTGGTGCTGGTCGAACCGCGCATTATTCTGCGCGCACCGAAGGAATATCTGCTGGCCGGGATCGGCGATACGCTGGCGAAATGGTACGAAGCGGTGGTACTCAGCCCGCAGCCGGAAAAACTGCCCTTAACCGTGCAGCTCGGCCTGAATACCGCGCTGACCATTCGGGATGTGTTGCTCAACGAAAGCGAAGCGGCATTACAGGCGCAGGACGATAATCAACTGACGCAGCCATTCCTCAATGTGCTCGACGCCATTATTGCGGGCGGCGGATTAGTGGGCGGGCTGGGCGACCGGTATACGCGTATCGCAGCGGCGCATTCGGTGCATAACGGCCTGACCGCGCTGCCCCAAACTGACGCCTTCCTGCACGGCACCAAAGTCGCTTACGGCATTCTGGTGCAAAGCGCGCTGCTCAATCAACCGGAAGTGGTGCAGCAGTTAACCGCGCTGTACAAAGTGCTGGATCTGCCGGTCAGTCTGGCGCAGTTGCAGGTGGATATTCATGATGAGAAACAGCTTTCCCGACTGATTGAGCGCACGCTCCAGCCCGGAGAATCCATTCATCTGTTGCCGGGAAACCCCAACGCCGAACAACTGCGTCTGGCATTTGAGTTTGTTGAGAATAAATAAGGTATCGGGGTCTTTAATTCCCTGAACAGAAAAACCCGGCATCAGCCGGGTTTACTTTATATTTTTACGTTTAACGACCTTAATGCCTGCCTTCACAATTGCCTCAATCATAACCATTATCAACAAGGTTGGAATTAATCCTGTGACGGAGAGCAACACGACAAAAATATCATCCTGCAATCCAGGCCATGGGGGGGCTCCGTAATCTGGTTTCATCAGTTGATCAAAATAATCCGCGATGGCTATCGATTTGATGTATTCATAATCAATCAGCCAGCCGGGGAAGGGCGACAGCAGGTAGTAATCTATAAAAATAAAAAGCGCCAGCCGCACCGCTATCTTACAGAATAAGGCATGGCGCATTCATATCCCCCGTAACTTCGATTTCTCCATATGCCTTCAGATGTATGATTGGGATGTCTCTAGTGTGCGAATTCAACAACGCGCTTCTGAGCTTGTCAAAATCGGCATGATACATGAATGTTAAACACCCATCTGATACGCCGGTACCATCCGGTCGCAATGGATGCAAACGGAAACTTCTGCGCAAGGTCTCACCGATATAAGTTGAATCATCAATCAAGCCATCTTGTCGATACAGGGCAAACCAAGATGAGTAATCATTACCCGTGCGAATATGCTTTTCGTACTCCTTTAATCTCGACCTCACTCCCCCTCTGGGGCGGTCAACAATCCAGTATTTACCCGTCGGAATTGGCCCATTCTCATTACCTCCACAACCTATTCTGTTTGTGTGCGGGAATAAGCCTGAAAATACAGGAAAGATCCCAACCCCAGCACAATAAAGTTTTGCAATTTTTCCACTCTCATAAAGGCGATTAAAATCCACTCTGCATGAAATCATCCCTGTCTCCGTTTATGCGTAAATGCTGGAGTTCCACTGATCGGTAAAACTGATATGTCCGTCGAGGTACAACCATGTAATTTTCTGATACCCAAGGCCAATGGACTCCGTGGGCATACTGGCCTGTCCGTCAGCTTGTTTGAAATTGTGCATATGTGGATTGATGTTAAGTATACGCACGCCTTCCATTGTCATATTCAAAAACTCTTCCTCCATACCAGCCGCATTAATGCGATACCATTTAATCACCGCCTTTTGCAGCTTTTCGCTGGTGGCGACGGCACGGTAGAGGTAGGGAGTAGATTTATCGAACTCTTTTACAAGTCCCATGGTTTGATGAACACGGGTAGATGTCAGCCGACCGGTATTGCCATCGAAGGGTACGGAAAGACCATGCGTGAAGCTTTGAATCTCGATCGCGCCTTCACGGCTTAAAACCTCAGAACTGCCATAAAGTAGTGCGCCATTTGCATCGTATAGCCAGAGATATGCGGGGCTAGCCATAATGAAACTCCTTTTTAAAATGAGGAATGACGTTATGCCTGCGAAGGGGAGTTAACAATTAGTGACCGTTGCAAAAAAGCAATTTTCAGAAATTTAGTATCAATGAGAGATGTGGCATTACAGACTCCCCGGCTTTTACGAAGATCAGGCCGGGGAGGCCAGCAATATTTACGGATGCTGCTTCGCAAACTCTTCTTTGGCTTTTTGCAACTGTTGCTGGAAAGCAGAGTTGGTATGCAGGGTTGCCACTACTGCGGAACCGACGATGCGCGCGGCATCGACATCACTTTGCCAGTGGTAGCCGCAAATTACCCGGCTCTGACCTAAATCGAAACCGCGTTGCAGGATTTGGTCCTGGCGCTGCGGGTTAATTTCGGTCAGCACCAGCGCGGTGGCCCAGCCAATTGAGGTGTGGCCGGAAGGATACGAACCGTTTTTCGACAGTTTATCCTGCTCGGTGGTGTTACAGGTCGGCACGCCGTAGAAGGCAAACGGACGAATGCGCATGTACTTTTCTTTGGCGGAACGCGTCGCCAGATCACCTGCATCTTCAATCATATTGGTCAGCAGTTTGTGCAGTTCCGGGGTGTCTTTGGCGGTGATTGGCGAACCAAAGGCACCGGAGAAGGCGTTCGCGACACCACCCGCACTCAGGTTGGCATCTTCTGCCGCCAGTTTGCCACGTTCAGTTGAGCGCAGCAGACGACCCTGTTCATACATGGCCTGATCGTTCAAAAAAGCAATACTGCCCACTGCGGGTGGTGGCGGAAGCAGCGCCAGACTGTTAATCGCCTGATCGTTTTTTAAGTAGTAGAGGTCTGGTTTGGTGGTCGCATCGTTGCCGGTCAGGGCAAACGCATTGACAGTGAAAAGACTGGCGAGGCAAAAAGTAGTAATAATTTTCATCAAAGTTTCCTTACAACTGCTGAATGATCATCACGAATTCATTTTCGTAACATTTCCCAACATTTCTAAGTTAACCAAATTCTGTGCAATAGCGTTTGTATGATGTCCGAAAACGAGAAACTCATCACGCATATCAATAGATATCAGGCAGTGAGACTGCTTTCAGTCACCCCGGATAAACGGCAGCTAAACGGCCCGCACTTATTCCGACAACCTCGCTTCTCTTTAAAACCACGTTGTAAAGAGGTTTAAAAATTGGGTGATACCGTGATTATTTCAGGCATCGGAAATAGATCATGGAACACATCCCTCTCAATGAAACCGAATCACTCAGCGAAGCGTATCCCGTTGAACACACCATTAAAAAAACCAGCGGATTCAGCCTGTTTGTCGATCTTCTGAGCGGAACGTGCGTGCCGGACACCCTGTGGCGCGACCGGATGTTCCGGGTCAAATACGCCGTGCGCACCTTACTGCATCCGCTCGATACCCTGAAGGTGTTGAATAAGATGGCTGCTGAGCCGGTCTGGCAGGAAGCTTTCACCGTACAGACCAAATTGCCGAGTARAATTCATAAGCCGTATCTGCACCTCGGTTTACATTCTGCCGGACGTGCTGATGCACTGGTTGATCACTATACATTCGTCAAAAACCTGGAAAACGTCCGCCTGCGCAATACTTTTCTGAGCGCAACCGGCAACACCATCACCCGGTTCACCGGCAAAGACGGTGAAGCTTTCCAGGTGGTGCTGGGTTCCATCGGCAAATCTGAGCGCGAAGGCGAGGCCAACATGTTCCTTTATATGGAGGACACGCTGCTTGCGGCGCTGACGTTTAGCATTGTGAAACGTCCGCAAGGGAGGACACTGATTATCGGCGGCTTCCAGGGGGCACATCGCTCAACGCCACATGAAGTGATTAAACAGGCGACCAAATCCTGTTACGGGTTGTTCCCGAAACGCCTGCTGCTGGAAAGCCTGCAACGTGTCGCGGCCGAAACCGGCGTACAGCGCATTCTTGCGGTCAGCGATACCGGCCATGTGTTCCGCAGCCTGCGCTACCGTCACCGCAAGAAAAACGTATTTGTCGCCAGTTATAACGAATTCTGGGATTCCATCAGCGCCACGCCCGCGTCTTCAGCCTTATATCACGTACCACTGGAACTGCCGCGCAAACCGATGGAAGAGATTGCCAGCAAGAAACGTTCCGAATACCGCAAGCGTTATACCTTGCTTGATGAATTGCATGAGAGCACAGCGTCTTTACTGAACGCCTGACCTCAGATTTACCCGTAAATCACCCGCTGTATCAGGGGCCAGGGAACGGCCTTTTGTTCAGTCCCCCCAACGCTTATGCCTGACCTTCAACGAAAATTCTGATACGGATGTAAAATTCCCGCATGGGTTAAGTGGCGGTTTTGTAGAGCAATAGTCAGTTAATCATTCGATTTAAAACTAATACGATCTGAACCATCTCGTGAATTGTGTATTTTTGATGGTGAGGAATGTTACACGTATCGCAAAATCTTATCGCCAGCCGCCCCCTGCTGTTTTAAATGTGATGTTATTCACATCTATTCATTCATCCCGCCTATATAAAACGTCATCTCTATAAAAACAAAACACCGGTTCATTTTATAAATATCTCTCTGGGCGGATAACCTATGAACGCAGAAAAACCTATTTTATTTAAACATCAGCTGGCGTATGGCGGCGGAAATCTGTTGGGCAGCGGTGCACTGGCGATTGCCGGGATCTGGCTGCTGTACTTCTACACCACATTTTGTGGCCTGACGCTGCTACAGGCATCGGCGATCTTCTCCGTCGCCAGCATCATCGATGCCATCAGTAACCCGCTGATGGGTTATCTCTCGGATAACTTTGGTAAAACACGCCTCGGCAAACGTTTTGGCCGCCGCCGTTTCTTCATTTTACTCGGCGTGCCACTGATGATGTTCTATCCGTTGCTGTGGGTTGAAGGCTTCGGATTCTGGTATTACCTCTCGACTTACGTGATGTTCGAGCTGATTTACACCTCGGTGATGGTGCCGTATGAAACGCTCGCGACCGAAATGACTACCGATTTCTCCGCCCGTTCAAAACTGACCGGCTATAAAGCGATTTTCGGCAAAGTAGCGAACTTCCTCGCCGCGTTCATTCCGGGCCAGTTCATTCTGATCTACGGCAAAGACTCCGCGCAGCCGTTTTTCTACACCGCACTGACGTATGGCGTGATCTTGTTTATCGCCCTGGGTATGTTGTATCTCTCTTCCTGGGAACGCCCGGTAGAAGAAACCACGCCGGTCGATGAGAAGAAAATGACCCTCGGCAAAACCATGCTGACGCTGGTTCGCGACATGAAATCGACATTCCACCTGCGTGTGTTCCGTAAGCATCTGGGCATGTATCTGTGTGGCTTCGGGGCAGAATGGCTGTTTGCTTCCGTTTTCACCTACTTCATCATTTTCGTGCTGCAATATGATCCGACGATGGTTGCCGGCCTGAGCAGCCTGAACTCGATGCTGCAACTGTTCTCTACCGCGATATTTATCGGCATCTGCGTCAGGCACGGGTTCAGCAAGCCTTACATTCTGGCGCTGGGCATCGTGATTTTCTCGGTCATTTGCTACAGCCTGCTGCACGTCCTGCATCTGCCGCAGCAATATGCCACAGCGGCCATGCTGACTATCACGGTCATCTTCGGTATCGGTACCGGCGGCGTGTATTACATTCCGTGGACGGTTTATACCTTCCTGGCGGACATTGACGAAGCCTTCACCGGTCGTCGCCGCGAGGGGATTTACGCCGGTGCGATGACCTTCTCCGGCAAACTGATGCGCTCGGTGATTGTTTTCGTGATGGGTGCCATTTTGAGCTTCTACGGCTTCCAGTCTAAATCTCATACCCAGCCTGAAAGTGCGGTGATGGCGATTGCGCTGGTGTTCTGTATCGGTGTTATTGCGCTGGCGCTGATGGCTATCGTGTTCAGTAATCAGATGAAACTGAACCGCAAAACTCACCTTGTGGTGCTGGGCGAAGTAGCACGTATCAAAGCGGGCGGGCAGATTAGCCAGGTTCAGCCGGAAGTACGGGCGGTGATGGAAGAACTGATTGGTTATCCGTATGAACAGTGCTGGGGTAACAGCGTCGTCTGCCGCAAAATTTTCGATACGCCTGCCGTTGAGGTCACCGAACCCAAACCGATGGTGAGTACCACACAACAACCTTAACACCTGATTTAACTCTATTTTTCCACTTTTCCGACTGGCCGGGTCACCGGCCAGTGACCCCTCACGTTTTTAGGATAAGAACGATTATGTGGGCATCAAAATTTGTCATTGTCGCGCTGTCCCTCGGAATGAGCGTACAAAGCCTGGCCGCTGCATTGCCGGATACCGGCAAACTGGTCTGGCGCAGCATCACATTTGGTCAGTCAACCGACGTCAATTTCGCCACCAACGTTCTGCCGGAGAAAATCGGCATGAACGAAACCTTACTGGCAGATGGCAAAGCAGTTCCGGCGGCGGGCACCGTGCTCAGCACGCCGTTCACACTCGAAAGCCGTGGCGGCAAAGTCGGTAACAGTCACGACGGCTTAACTTATTTCTATACACGCTTACCGGCGGAGGTGAATTTCCAGCTTGAAGCGGAGATCACACTCAACCAGTTCGGGCCGGAAAATGGTGCGAAACCCGCCGGGCAGGAAGGGGCCGGATTACTGGTACGCGATATTCTGGGCAATCCGCGTGAGCCGGTGACCAAACCGGGCATTGAGGAGTTACCGGCAGCATCAAATATGGTGATGAACAGCGTCATGGCCATCGGCGATAAACCGCCGGTGCTGGCGATGATTGCCCGTCAGGGCGTACAGCAACCCTGGGGAAATACAGGCATCAGCATGGTACGTGAAAGCTATCATCCGCTGAGTACGCCAGCCCGTTTTTCGCTGCGACTGACCCGCACGGACAACGGTTTTACCGTCGCCTATGCGCCACAAGGCAGTGATCAGTGGGTAAGCAAATCCGTGCAGCGCGCGGACAGCGTGACACAACTGGATAAAACCGGGTATTACGTCGGTTTTTTCGCCTCACGCAATGCCAAAATGACGGTAGATCACGCAAAGCTGACACTCAGCGAAGCGCATACTCAGCCCTCTGCGCCGTATGTGACACCGTCACTTAATGCGCGTATTGAGGTGATGTCATCGCCGGTCATTACCCGCCGCGACAGCGTGTTCCAGTTACGTACTAACGGTGACGGACAGGTGCAGGTTGTTCAGAATGGCAAACCGCTGTTGCCGCAAAAAGCGGTACGCGGTGGTGAAGTGGTCGCCGTTGCGTTTCATGCTGAACAACCGGTGACAGCGCTGAAAATAACCTACACACCGGCAGACGGCAAACCGGTGACGCAGGAATTTGCGGTGAGTATGGCGCTGGTCAGCAATCCTGACCAGTTGTATGTTTCACCGGCTGGCGCGGCAGGTAATGACGGCTCGGCTGAACATCCGCTGGATTTTAACAGTGCCGTTAATCTTTTAGCACCGGGCGGCACGCTGTGGCTGAAAGAGGGTGATTATCCGGAAAGCGTGATCCCGGCAACCGCCAGCGGCACCGAAAAAAACCGGAAAACCCTGCGTTCCCAGGGCGACAACGTAGTGTTTAACGGCCTGACACTCAATGCCAGCTACTGGAATATTCAGGGCATTACCGTTACGCAAAAAAGCTTTCATATTGCCGGAAGCTATAACCATATCGACCGCGTTAAGGCGCATCACGCCGATGATACCGGCATCTGGGTGGCATCGCCGGACGGCATCGGGCGGGCATTATGGGCCAGCCATAATCTCATCAGCAATGCTGAATCCTGGGGAAATCAGGATCCGGGGCGCAAGAACGCCGACGGATTTGCCGTCAAAATGCGCGTGGGCGAGGGTAACCGGCTGGTGAACTGTTATTCCCACGACAACATTGACGATGGTTTCGACCTGTTCAACAAAATCGAAGACGGCCCGAACGGCAGTGTGACCATTGAGCACAGCCTGTCAGTGAACAACGGCAGCAATGGCTTCAAACTGGGTGGTGAAGGATTACCGGTCAGCCATGTGGTGCGTCACAACGTCGCGGTAGGCAACGGCATGGACGGCTTTACCGACAACTTCAATCCGGGTGCGCTGGTTATCGAAGACAACCGCGCAGTCGATAACAAACGCTTCAACTTCCTGTTCCGGCCTTCGCCATACACCACGGCTGACAAGCAGGGCACTTTTAAGGACAACATTTCGCTGCGCACCACCGCAGGAAAGTATGACGATGCCGTGACCGGTAATGTGGATAACAGTAATTATTTTTACGCTGACCACAAAACGGTGAATACAAAG
This sequence comes from Rahnella sp. P4_A8, assembly GCF_056402435.1. Lineage (NCBI taxonomy): Bacteria > Pseudomonadati > Pseudomonadota > Gammaproteobacteria > Enterobacterales > Yersiniaceae > Rahnella > Rahnella sp. P4_A8. Next base: position 43,222 of record NZ_JBFUHK010000013.1, read on the forward strand.
CATCAGGAAATTAAACCGGGAGATTATATTTCTCTGCGGTTGCCGGATCCGATTACCCGTCTTTCAGACGGCGGATTTAATTACGCTGACTTTTTGAAAAACAAATAAAGCGGCGTTATTAACAGTCAATACTTTATATAAAACAATACTACTCAATATCTCTGGGACTTATAAAAATGAAAAATAGCAGACTGATGATCTGCGGTTTACTGCTGGCCAGCGCCAGCAGTCAGGCCGTCACAATTGACCTTCGCCACGAATGGCTCGATGACAGTAAACAACATAAAGACAGGGCGCTGGTCTCCCACCGCTTCGCCAACGGGTTCGGTTTCTCGCTGGAGGCCAAATGGAAATCCGGCGGCGACAATGAGAATAAACCCTTTAATAATCTGGTAGATAATGGTACAGAAAGCACCATCAGCTATCAGGTTAAAGTGACGCCAGAAGTGTTCGTCCAGCCGGGATTCACGCTGGAGTCCAGCTCTGACAGCAGTATCTACAAACCATTTTTAACTGCGGGATATACCTTTGACAGCGGCATTTATTTCAATGCCCGTTATCGTTATGAATATACCCGTTATACCAAAGAAAATACCGAAGACCGTAAAACCAATCGCGGCGAAATATGGCTGGGTTACCGTCTGGCAGACTGGCGATTTGAATATAACTATATTTATAAACACAGCGATCAGATCCTGTATGACAACGACAAATGGGATTATGAGCAGGATTTAAAGGTCGCGTATAATATTAACAAGCAATGGACGCCTTATGCCGAGATCGGTGATGTTTCGGTCAGGAAAACCACCGACGAAAGGCAAACCCGTTTACGCCTGGGGATCCAATATAATTTCTGACGTTATCACATTACGGTGTGACGTCTGTCAGCCGGTCAGCGCATGCTGTCCGGCTATTTCCTCACTGAAATATAAACGAAACATATTAAGCAGTTTTTGCGGGTTGACAATAATAGGGCGCATGGGTAAATTGCACGAGCCGGAAGTAGCGGCCTTTATTAACTTTACATAAGAGACTAATGGACACTGTAACCAGTAACTTGCCGGATGACGCTGAAATAGCGCACCGGAACAGTAAACATAAAATCGATTGTGATCATTTCACCGTTTGGGTGCGCCTCACCAGAGCCTGATGCTCTGGTGTAATCTCACCTCAACCTGAATGTCACGGTCCCGAGGTGTGTTATGAAGTTCAAATCTACCCTTTTTTCTGATGTCAAAACCCTGACATCCATTTTGCGTGTACGCCCGTCCCGCGACCGGACGCTGGCTGCGCATAAGAAAGACTCTCCATCCATTTTTTCTTCTAAAATCAGCAGGGTGAACGCACGCATCACCACATGGCGTGTCAGCCCTGTCACCGGTCAACTGGAGCAACGTTGCATCGTTTCTGACAGCGAAGAACCCCAAAGTCGGTTATCCCTCATCTGATTCAGTCCCGGCATTACGCTGCGCTGAACATCGTCCTGACTGATGCCTGACGGCACTGTCTTTTTATTATCCGCGAAATAGAAATTCTTCGCGTAATAAAAAACACAGAAAAGTTACGCGTCAATAAAAGACACACTATCGGTTTCACTCTGTTTAGGCCCTTTTTAATTAAAGGATAATAAACGGCGGGGAATTCTGCGCGATATGAATTTAATACCGATCACTGAAATAACGTGAAGGGTTTTTACTGCCTGAAATAACAGGCGACATTATTCCCCTGCACGTTATCCGGTGACAGGAGCACCACCATGACTGTACAAAACAACAATACACTCGAAAGAAAAACAGCAGAAAGAAAGAAACAGGCGCTCTCCATGCGCGCCGCTCAGGAAGCCAAAAACGGCATTGACGTGACGCTGATTAATGTTAATGCCAGCCGCGCGGGCCTCACGCATGGGGAAGCGGCGAAACGACTGGAGAAAGAAGGCTACAACGAAGTGGCACACGACAGGCCACCTCACGCGCTGGTTCAGTTAATCAAAGCATTCAACAACCCGTTTATTTATGTGCTCACCGTGCTGGCGATAATCAGCTTCTTTACCGATTACTGGCTGCCGCTGCGCGCCGGAGAAGAAACGGATCTGGTGTCGGTTTACATCATTTGCGCGATGGTCGGCCTCAGCGGGCTGGTGCGTTTCTGGCAGGAATACCGTTCGGCAAAATCCGCCGAAGCGCTGAAAGCCATGGTTCGCACCACTGCCACCGTATTGCGCCGCGACATGCCGGGCAGGCAGGGCAAACTGTGTGAAATCCCGATGCGTCAGTTGGTGGTCGGTGACATCGTGCAGCTTTACGCCGGGGATATGATCCCGGCCGATGTGCGGCTGATCGAATCCCGTGACTTATTTATCAGTCAGGCAGTGCTGACCGGTGAAGCGTTGCCGGTCGAAAAGTACGACACGATGGGCGATGTCGCCCCTAAATCGGCCAGCGCCCTCAATGAGGAAAACGAAAACCTGCTGGATATTCCCAACATCTGTTTCATGGGCACCAACGTGGTCAGTGGCACCGCGCAGGCGGTGGTCGTGGCGACCGGCGCACGGACGTATTTCGGATCGCTTGCCAAAGCCATTGTCGGTACCCGCGCTCAAACGGCCTTTGATCGCGGCGTGAACAGCGTCAGCGGGTTGCTGATCCGTTTCATGCTGGTAATGGTGCCGGTGGTGTTCCTGCTCAACGGCATTACTAAAGGTGAATGGTGGGACGCGCTGCTGTTCGCGGTGGCGGTAGCCGTGGGTCTGACGCCGGAAATGCTGCCAATGATCGTCAGCGCCAATCTGGCGAAAGGCGCAGTGGCAATGGCGAAGCGCAAAGTGGTCGTAAAACGCCTGAACGCTATCCAGAACCTTGGCGCCATGGACGTGCTGTGTACGGACAAAACCGGCACGCTGACGCAAGATAAAATCATTCTTGAGCACCACATCGATACGCACGGTCAGAACAATGATTCCGTGCTGCAACTGGCGTGGCTGAACAGTTTTCATCAGAGCGGCATCAAAAACCTGATGGATCAGGCGGTGATTTACTTCTCCGAAAACACACCGGGCTTCGTCAGGCCGCAGGGCTACCGCAAGGTCGATGAAATGCCGTTCGATTTTATCCGTCGTCGCCTGTCGATCGTGGTGAAGGATCCGCTGGAGAATCACCTGCTGGTGTGCAAAGGCGCGGTGGAAGAAATGCTCAGTATTTCCACCCATATGCATGAAAACGGCAAAGTGGTGGCACTGAATCCTTCACGTCGTGACGCGTTACTGGCGATGGCCAACGACTACAACCAGGATGGCTTCCGTGTGCTGGTGGTGGCGACCAGGACGATCCTGAAAGCCGACGTCAAAAAACAGTATGGCACTGACGATGAGCATGATCTGATCATCAGCGGATTCCTGACCTTCCTTGATCCGCCGAAAGAATCTGCGGGTCCGGCGATTGCCGCACTGCGTGATATCGGTGTGACGGTGAAAGTGCTGACCGGCGATAACGCCATCGTGACCAGCCGTATCTGCCGTCAGGTCGGTCTGGAGCCGGGTGAACCGTTACTCGGCTCGCAGGTTGAACGCCTCGATGATGCCTCACTGCGCCAGCTGGTGGAAGAACGCACGGTGTTTGCCAAGCTGACGCCGCTGCAAAAATCCCGCGTGCTGAAAGCGTTGCAGGCCAACGGCCACACTGTCGGATTTTTGGGCGACGGGATCAACGACGCGCCTGCGCTGCGGGATGCTGATGTCGGCATTTCCGTCGACAGCGGCACCGATATCGCCAAAGAGTCAGCCGATATTATCCTGCTGGAAAAAAGCCTGATGGTGCTGGAAGAGGGCGTGCTGAAAGGGCGCGAGACTTTCGGCAATATCATGAAATACCTCAATATGACGGCCAGTTCTAACTTCGGCAACGTGTTCTCTGTGCTGGTCGCCAGTGCGTTTATTCCGTTCCTGCCGATGCTGGCGATTCATTTGCTGCTGCAAAACCTGATGTATGACATCTCACAGCTGGCTCTGCCGTGGGACAAAATCGACAAGGAGTTCCTGAAAAAACCGCGTAAGTGGGACGCAAAAAACATCGGCCGCTTTATGGTATGGATTGGCCCGACCTCATCGATTTTCGATATGACCACCTTTGCGCTGATGTGGTTTGTGTTCAGCGCCAACAGTGAATCGATGCAGACGCTGTTCCAGTCTGGCTGGTTTGTGGAAGGGCTGCTGTCACAAACACTGGTGGTGCATATGCTGCGCACCCGGAAGATCCCGTTCATTCAGAGCACTGCCGCCTGGCCGGTGATGCTGATGACCGGTCTGGTCATGGCGGTCGGTATCTACGTGCCGTTCTCTCCGCTCGGACCGATTGTCGGATTGCAGGCGCTGCCGTGGGAATACTTCCCGTGGCTGGCCGGTACGCTGCTGGCTTACTGCTGCGTGGCACAAGGTATGAAAACGATTTATATCCGCCGTTTCAAACAGTGGTTCTGATCTGCTGAACTGTTATACGCAGAAACCGGGTGCCGTCGCGATGACGGCACCTGCACCCGCTGTGATGCGCGTTAACCGCTGTAACGAATAACAATGACAACCCTGAAAAAGGGGAGCCGCTATGTCTATGACCCACACTGTAACAACCATGACCTCCCAATCCGGCACTACGCTGCTGGTCAATCTGGCAGGCGCTATTGCGCTGCTGCTGTGGGGATCTCACATGATTTCGACCGCGCTGCAACGTGGCTTCGGCACACCGTTACGCCACTGGATGGGCCATCATCTGTCCAGCCGCTGGATGGCGTTGCTCGCCGGGATCGGTATTACCGGTTTGCTGCAAAGCAGCACCGCAGTCAGCCTGATGGCCACCTCTTTTACCGCCGCGGGCACGCTCAGCCTGGCGCCCGCGCTGGCGGTCATGCTCGGCGCAAATGTCGGTTCCACCCTGGTGGTGCAACTGATGAGTTTCAACACCGCGATCGCCATACCGTTGCTGATACTGAGCGGTTTTGTCGTGTTCAAAATGCGCGACCATTCCGGGTTTGAAAGTGCAGGCTGCGCGCTGATCGGCCTCGGACTGATGTTGCTGGCACTCAGCCTGCTGAGTGCCATACTCGGACACATCGAAAACACGGAAGTATTCAGCGCTGTGATGCAGGGATTAGAAGGCGATACGCTGATTGCCCTGATGGTGGCCATCATTCTCACGCTGGTGTGTCATTCCAGCGTGGCAGTGATTTTGCTGATTGCCTCACTCGCCGCCACGGGCGTGATGACGCCGGTGACCGCCATGGTGCTGGTGCTGGGTGCCAATATCGGTGGCGCACTGCCGCCGGTGCTGAACGCCGGTTCGGCGGTGGCGCGCCGTCTGCCGCTGGGTAATCTGCTGGTGCGCGGCGCGGGCTGTGTTTTCGCGCTGGCCCTGATGCCGCTGCTCAGCCATGTTGCCGCGGGTCTTGCGCTGACCACGCCGCAACTTGTTGTGTGGTTTCACACCGCGTTCAGCGCCGTGCTGGCCGGGGTATTTATCGGGCTGACCGGCCCGCTGGCCCGTGTGCTGGAAAGGGTTTTCCCGGAGGAACAACCTGCCGCTGATGCAGAAATGCCGGTGTATCTCGACGAAACCGGGCTTGATGTGGCTTATATCGGGCTTTCCAATTCAGTGCGTGAATCCCTGCGGCTGGCCGACATGCTTAACCTGATGCTCGAACGGCTGCGGACGTTATTCAAGACTGCAGATAATCAGTCTGCGGCTGAAATCCGCCGGTTAGATCATTCGCTTGACGGTCTGAGTGCGGCAATCCGCGCCTATCTGGCGGATTTAGGACAGGAAGGGCTGAGTGACAGCGATGCCGACCGCGCGCAGGAAATCCTGATGTTTGTGATTAACATTGAGCACGCCGGAGACATTCTTTCCACCAGCCTCACCGAGCTGGCGACACGCCGTGCCCGCCGCAATGTACCTTTCAGCGACGTTGAACTGCACAACATGGGTTTGCTGCACACGGAGATCCTGAACAGCCAGCGCCTGGCGGTCACCGCATTCCTGGGTGAAGATCTCTCAGCCGCGCATCAGCTGGTTTCGCGCAAAGAGGTGATCCGCCAGATTGAAGCCAGGGCAAGCCGCGAGCATTTCAAAAATCTGCGTGATGATAAAAATGCCTGGGCGGAATCCGGCGATATTTTCCAGCGTGTGCTGCGTGATTACCGGCGCGTTCATCATCATATCGCTGCGGTGGCGTATCCGGTGATTGATCGCCTGAGCGATGACGCCACGGACACCCGGAAGTAAAAACAAAATGATAAAAACAGAAGGATAGAACATGAGGGTACTGATTTGCGCGGGGCGCTTTTATGCAGATATCAACAGGGTACAACGGGCACTGGATGCGTTTTCGCAATCACACCCGATAAGCGTGCTGATCCACGGCGGACATCAGTCGCTGGGCGCGATGATCGAACGCTGGGCACGCACCGCCGATGTGCACATTGTCCGTTATCCCGCTAACTGGTCACTGCACGGTAAATACGCCGAAATACGCCGCAATCTCTTTATGATGAAAGACAGCCAGCCGGATGTGGTGCTGGCTTTTTCCGGCGGAGAGGACACGCAGGATTGCATAAAACTGGCGCAGCATTCCGGCATCAGTGTGATAGTCAATGCGGCAGAAACCGGCCCCGGTTCTTAACCCCCGGACGGGCAGCCGGCAGGGATTTTTTGCCGGAAATGCCCGCCTGACGCGGTCTGGATTAATCTGATAATCGCTGCAACTCTCCTGTTCAGAGCTATATTTACCTATTGATAATTCATTTCAGAGGTTTTCAACGCAATGACGCGTTGAGCTGTAACTCATTAAAAGGAGAGTCACTTTGACTGCAGAAATTCAGGAAAATACAACCGAAACACCGCTTCTCCCTGTATTGGACAGTCGCCAATACGCCTTCTTTTTCGATGTCGATGGCACACTTGCTGAAATCCGCGCTGAACCGGATGCCGTCACCATCCCCGCTGAAGTTCGTGATCATCTGCAAACGCTGTTTGCGGCCTCTTCCGGCGCGCTGGCGCTGGTGTCGGGGCGTCCGGTGGAACAACTTGATCAGTTGGTCAGCCCGCTGGTTCTCCCTGCTGCGGGTGTTCATGGGGCTGAAATGCGCGACGGTAATGGCACTCTGCACCGTGTCACCTTACCCGATGATGTGGCGCAGGAGGTGCAACAGACCCTCGAAGCGGGCATGGCCGCACTGCCGGGTACCTTGCTCGAAACCAAAGGCATGGCTTTTGCTTTGCATTATCGTCAGGCGATGCTGCATCAGCAGCAGGTATTAGCACTGGCTGAATCCGTGGTGGCAAAATTCCCTGAGCTTGTTCTTCAGCCGGGTAAATGCGTTCTCGAGATTAAACCCCGCGGAAAAGATAAAGGTGCAGCGATTTATACGTTTATGCAACAGACGCCATTTTCCGGGCGTATTCCGGTATTCGTCGGCGATGACCTGACCGATGAAAAAGGGTTCGAAGTGGTTAACGCCATGCAGGGGATCACGGTGAAAGTCGGCGAAGGTTCAAGTCTGGCGCATTATCGCGTCAAAACCGTTCGCGATGTTTACCGTTGGATCGAGGCGTTACAACGTCACACATTAACATTTAACAAGGAGTCTGAATTATGAGTCGCCTGGTGGTTGTCTCTAACCGAATTGCCATTCCTGACGGTTCCAAATCCGCCGGTGGACTGGCCGTGGGCATTCTGGATGCGCTGAAAAATACATCAGGCCTCTGGTTTGGCTGGAATGGTGAGATAAGTGAAATATCGGGCGAAGAAGAGGATGACCTGAATCTGATGGAAGATGACGGCATTACTTACGCTTCGGTTCCGCTTAATCAAAACGATTACGATCTGTATTACTGTCAGTTTTCCAATGCCGTACTTTGGCCAGCACTTCATTATCGTATTGATCTGGTGGATTTCCAGCGTGAAGCCTGGGACGGTTACTGCCGGGTCAATGACATGCTGGCGAAAAGATTGCAGCCGCTGATCAAAGCAGACGATATCTTGTGGATCCACGATTATCATTTACTGCCGTTTGCCGCTGCGCTGCGCAAACTCGGCGTAAAAAACCGCATAGGTTTCTTCCTGCATATTCCGTTCCCGACCCCGGAAATTTTTAATGCGGTGCCGACGCACGATGAATTGCTCAAGATGATGTGTGAGTATGATTTACTGGGCTTCCAGACCGAAGGGGACCGCCTGGCATTTCTGGATAATCTCAAGGCACTGACCGATATTGAAGATTGCGACGCGCATCAGCATCAGGCATTTGGCAAAACCTTTGCCACTGGCGTATACCCGATCAGCATTGCGCCGGAAAGCATAAAGGAAATGGCCGAAGGCCCGCTGCCACCGAAAATGGCGGCGATGGAACGTGAACTTCGCGAAGCGAAAAACATCATTTCCTGCGAGCGTCTCGATTACACCAAAGGGCTGCCGGAACGTTTTCTGGCCTTTGAGGCATTGCTGGAAAAATTCCCGCAGCATCGCGGTAAAGTGCGCTATTCGCAAATCGCTCCGACATCACGCGGCGACGTGCAGGCTTATCAGGAACTTCGTCATCAGCTGGAAACCGAGGTGGGGCGCATCAACGGTAAATACGGTGGCATCAACCAGACGCCGCTGTTTTACCTCAACCAGCATTTCCAGCGCAGCCTGCTGATGAAATTATTCCGTCTGACGGATGTCGGGCTGGTAACGCCACTGCGTGATGGTATGAATCTGGTGGCGAAAGAATATGTCGCCGCGCAGGATCCGCAAGATCCCGGCGTTCTTGTTTTGTCACAATTTGCCGGTGCGGCGAATGAACTAACGTCGGCGCTGATCGTCAACCCTTATGACCGTGATGACGTGGCGGCGGCGCTGGATAAAGCGCTGACCATGCCGCTGGAAGAACGGCTTGAGCGTTATAACGACATGATGGCGGTGCTGCGTAAAAATGATATTGCGAACTGGGGCGAAACCTATTTGCGCGATTTATACGCCATTTCGCCACAGGGAGAAAAAAACAACGCTGTCGCATAAACTTTCTAAGCAAGAGGCTTGCTGCATATGCAAAATGCGAATTACCAGACGAATGAAAACGCGCTGTTTGACAGCGAAAACGCTGATAGCGAAGAGACGCGTCTGAGCGAGCTCGAGCCCATTGAACTGATCCTTGACCGGATGATGGATGCGGAACCGGAGCCGGGGATGATCGAAGGTTTGCCGCCTTCTGATGCCTTAACGCCTGCCGACCGTTATCTGGAATTGTTTACCAGTGTGCAATCTTCAGGGCTTTTCGAGGACAGCAAAACCTTTCCCGACTGCCCGCCGAAAATGGATCCGCTGGACATATTGCTGCGTTATCGGCGGATAAAAAACCATCCGGGCTTCAACCTGAAACGATTTGTGGACGCGCATTTCTGGCTGCCGGAACATCGTGATGATGAATACGTCTCCGACCCCGGCGATTCGCTGAAAGAGCACATCGACAAACTGTGGCCGGTGCTCACGCGCCAGCCGGAAGACCACGTGCCCTGGTCGTCACTGATGCCGTTGCCCCAGGCCTATGTGGTGCCGGGCGGGCGTTTCAGTGAAACCTATTACTGGGATTCTTACTTTTCGATGTTAGGGCTGGCGGAAAGTGGCCGTAATGATCTGTTGCGCACCATGGCGGATAATTTCGCCTGGATTATCGAGATGTACGGCCATATTCCTAACGGCAACCGCACGTATTATCTCAGCCGTTCCCAGCCACCGGTGTTTGCGCTGATGGTCGAACTGTTCGAGGAAGACGGCGTGCGCGGTGCGCGGCGTTACCTTGACCATCTGAAAATGGAATATGAGTTCTGGATGGACGGCGCGGATTCTCTGGCGCCGAATCAGGCTTACCGGCATGTGGTTTGCCTGCCGGATGGCACGCTGCTCAACCGTTACTGGGATGACAGGGACACACCGCGCGATGAATCGTGGCGCGAAGATGTCGAAACCGCGAAACTTTCGAGCCGCCCGGCAAATGAGGTTTACCGCGATTTGCGTGCTGGCGCGGAATCCGGCTGGGATTATTCGTCGCGCTGGTTGCGTGACGGGCATCGTCTCGCCAGCATCCGCACCACGCAATTTATCCCGGTGGATCTGAATGCGTTTCTGCACAAGCTGGAAAGTACCATTGCCAATATTTCCGGACTGAAAGGGGATAAAGTCACCGAAACGTTATTCCGCCGGAAAGCCGAAACACGCCGCGAGGCCATCAACTGTTATCTGTGGGATGACAACGAAGGTTGTTTCCGTGATTACGACTGGCACCGTCAGCAAATGGCGCTGTTTTCCGCCGCCAGCGTGGTGCCTTTGTATGTCGGACTTGCCAGCCATTATCAGGCCGAACGTCTGTCAGACGCAGTGCGTACCCGCTTACTCACACCCGGCGGCATCATGGCGACAGAATATGAAACCGGTCAACAATGGGATAAACCCAACGGCTGGGCACCACTGCAATGGATGGCGATTCAGGGCTTTAAGCAATACGGCAATGATGTGCTGGGCGATGAAATTGCCCGTAACTGGCTGAAAACCGTGAATCAGTATTATCAGCAACACCATAAACTGATTGAGAAATACCACATTTCAGGCGACACATCCCGCGAAGGCGGCGGCGGGGAATATCCGCTGCAGGACGGTTTCGGCTGGACCAACGGCGTCGTGCGGCGGTTGATTGGTTTATATGGTGAGAATTACGACTGATTGCCGCATTCACCCTGGGCCACCAGCCAGCGTTCAAACGCCTGGTGGAGCAGGGTTTTCTGCACGCCCACTGGCGTCAGGGCGTGGTAATGGCAGGGCGCGACGGTAATCTGCGGGAACAGCGGTATCAGATTCCCGCGACGGATTTCCGCCGACAACGTACTGACCGGCCCCAGCCCGACGCCAATTCCTTCCAGCATCGCATGCAACGAAACGTGAAAATGATCGTAACGGCGAAAGCCGCTGACCGGCGGTTTCTCCAGCCCTGCCGCCGCCAGCCATAAATTCCAGTGTCCGGGACGGGTGAGGGTTTCAATGCGCGGACATTTCAGCACGTCCTCCGGCGTCTCCAGCGGAAAGCGTTTGAGCAGCGCCGGGGCGGCCATCAGGCAATGGGTATCAGCCAGAAAAGGGATCGCGGAATATTCCGTGGCACCGGTTTCACGACGGATCAGCAAATCGTAATGCCCCACAATGTGTAACTGCTCGGTATTGGCCGTAGAGATTTGCAGGTTTGCCTCAGGAAATTGCGTATAAAAATCATCAAGGCGAGGCAGCAGCCATTTCAGGCTCATGGTGGTTGGCACGCTGACATTGAACACGTTATTCCGCCCGCCATTACCGTAGCGCAGGGCGATATCCGACAGGGTATCGAACGCACTGCCCAGCTCGCGTGCCAGCGTCAGCGCATAAGGTGTCGGCACCCGCCGCTGGCCTTCTTTACGAAATAAATTCACCCCAAACCACTTTTCCACCCCCTGAATATGGCGGCTTACCGCGCCGTGCGTAATGCATAACTCCTGCGCTGCGGCGGTAAAACTCCCGGCATGACAGGCGACAAGAAAGGCGCGGAGGGCCGTTATCGGGGGAAGGGCATGCATGGTCGTTCCTTTTTAATCACGATTATGTGACTTTTTATCACGGGTTACGCCATTTCCTAAACGCTATCATCGCCCGCATTCCCCCTGAGAAAAGGAAATGTGACGTGATGTATGTGGTGATTGCTCTGACGGGCATACTGGCGGGTGTGATCAGCGGCGTTGTCGGCACCGGCGGTTCCATCATGCTGTTGCCGGCGCTGACGTATACTTTCGGCCCGAAAACTGCGATTCCGGTGATGGCGATTGCCGCTATTGTCGGCAATATCTCCCGCGTGCTTCTCTGGCGCAAAGACATCAACATTCGGGCATTTTTGCTGTACGCCATGCCCGGCATTCCCGCCGCCGTTCTCGGCGCAAATACCCTGTGGGAAATGCCCGCCACGCTGTCGAATATGTGTATCGGCGCGTTCTTCTTGTTGCTGATCCCTTTGCGTCATTACGCCCGTTGCCGGGCTTTTACCCTCAGCAGTGCGCAACTGGCGATGGCAGGCGCGCTGACAGGGTTTCTGACCGGTGTGGTATTTTCAACCGGCCCGCTGACCATTCCGGTTTTCGCCGGGTACGGGCTGGTGAAAGGCGCGCTGCTGTCCACCGAGGCTGCCGCCTCGTTCGCGATTTATTTCGCCAAAGCCTCAGCGTTCAGCGTGATTGGTGCAATGCCGTGGCCGGTGTTTTTGAGCGGCTTGCTGGTGGGTGGCGCACTGACGACAGGGATGCTTATTGGCAAAAAATTTGTTATTAAGATGTCAGAGACATCCTTCAACCGCCTGATCGACATCATGTTATTTCTGGCGGGTATCTCTTTACTCTGGAACTCAGCAAAAGGACATTAACGGATGAGTACACACCCGATCCGCCAGGTTATCGAAGCCTGTGACAAAGCCATATCCGTCAGGGATTTTGACGCACTGATGGCGCATTATGCCGAAGAGGCGGCGCTGGTAATTAAACCGGGCATGATTGCCCGCGGCAAAACCGACATCCGCAAAGCCTTTATCGCCATCTCGGATTATTTTCAGGATCAGCTGGTGGTAGAACAGGGCGAAATGCAGGTGATTGAAGGGGCAGAGGATGCGCTGGTGATCATGGAAACGGTGCTGCATTTTCCCGACGGACAGGGCGGAAAGGTGACCACTACCCGCCGTGCCACCTATGTTTTCCGCCATGAACCGGACGGTCGCTGGCTGTGTACCATCGATAATTCATATGGCACATCGCTGTTGGATCAGGAATAAGGCTCCGCAAGGAGCCTTTTTCGCTTCATCAATCCACGGTGATTTAGCGTTTTGGGAGCCCCGGTAATTCCTCAGAAAAACGTGCAGTCATTGCATCCCGCTCATAGCCCTGATATTCAGTCAGAATATGATACAAATCGGGTCTGCGGCCTGCCATCCAGCGCCTGCCGGTACTCATCGGGATCAGCGATAAATCCAGATCCGCGCTGACCATCGCATCCGCAGCAACCCAGGTTTCATCGACGATCCGGCCATAAGGGTCGAGGATCATCGCGTTACCGGTGCGTACTTCATCATCATCGGCACCGACGCCGTTACTGAACAAAATAAACATGCCGTTATCGTGAGCGCGTGAGGGCAACCAGCGCATCAGCCATTCCCGGCCGCTGGGACCTTTAAACGCTGCGGTAATCTCTTCTTTGCGTTCAGCACGCTGCTGCCACAATGCCAGCGGTATCGGTTTCATGCCGTGCGGGCTGCGTGAATGTGTGCCGCCGGTCTGATGCGGTGCCAGTAAAATATCTGCACCCAGCAGGGCGGTGGCACGGGCATTTTCCACCAGATTGTTGTCCCAGCAGATGAGGATCCCGACCTTCACGCCCCAGGGGGTCCCGAACACGGTATAACTGTCGCCGCAACTGAAAGCCTCATGCTCAAAGGCGTGCATTTTGCGGTGGATGTGTAACGAACCGTCAGGCATGCAGGCGGCGTAGGCATTATACAGACGCCCGTCAGCGGCACGTTCGATAAATCCGGCGCCAATCAGCATCTGATGTTTCACGGCCAGCGAGCGGATCAGCGCAACAGAGGGGCCGGTGTCGGCTGGCTCCGCCAGTGCCTGAACGCCAGCAGCATCGAGTTTGGGCACGTGCCAGTAACCGGTGATACACATTTCCGGAAAGGCCAAAATATTGACGCCTTCAATAGCCGCTTTTTCGATAAAACGCTCCATAATTAACAGGTTATATTTTTTGTTACCCGCCTGATGCTGAAATTGAATGACCGCTGCTTTGAGTGTTTTGGGGTCCGACATGATCTTCTCCATACGTCTTCAGGGATTTCGGTTGACGCTGGTATTAGAGCAATGCGACTGATAACTTTATAATGAAATGATTTCCAAATCTGATAACCCAATGGAATATATAAAGTGAACACACGTTTGCTCAGGGCTTTTGTCACACTGGCTGAAAAAGGGAATTATGCGCAGGCAGCGCAGGCGCTTTCCGTTTCACAACCGGCACTCACCAAACAGATCAATCTGCTGGAATCGACGCTGAACGTGGCGCTTTTTGCCCGCGGACGACAAGGCAGTGCGCTGACAGCCGCAGGCCAGCGGCTTTTGCCGGAAGCGGAGAAAGTATTGCGACAAATGGCCGCGTTTATGCAACATGCCAGCCAGGTTGAAAAGGGGGGAGAAGGGCTGCTGGCTGCCGGATTCGGCCTGTCGAGTTTCATCCTGGCGCCACAATGTATTGCGAAATTCCGCGCAGCATATCCCGGCGTGGATATCACGCTGGAAGATCTGCCTTCCGCGCAGCAATACGACATGCTGCAACGCGGGGAACTGCACATTGGTTTTGTGCGTGTCCCGCCGCCTGCACCGCTCAGTTACCACGCGCTGTTTGAGGATAAACTGGTGCTGGTGGTGTCTGAAGATAACGGCGAGGATATGAGTGAAAGGCTCAGGAACCGTCCGTTACTGCGTTTGTATACTGAGCGGGCGGGGGGGCTGAATGCGCAGACAGACCGTTTTTTACAGGAGAATCTGTTTCATGTTTCATCGGTTCAACTGGCGGAGGATATCCAGACTATTGTCGCACTGGTAGCGGCCGGGATCGGCGTGGCGTTGCTACCCGAAAGCGTCGTGCATATTGCGCCGCCGGAGCTGAAAATACTTCCGCTCACCGGCCCTGCGACGCGCTGGCAGGTGGGGATTGCATGGGACGCCCGGAATGAAGATGTCATTCGCGATAACTTTGTGCGGATGGTGACTGAAAATCTCAAAGCCGCTGCCTGTATATAGAACGGTCCGGAATGTGGCCCGCGCCATCAGGCCGACGGCGATGAGTTCACCAATGCGAAAGACCCTGACCAGAATTCAGTTTCTGTTTCCAGCCGTGCGTTCAGGAAAGCCTGAACTACCCGTCTTTGTTCAGGTAAATTCCTGGCCGGGTGATGACCCAGGTGTAGTCAGGTTCGTTAACCGGTGTGTAACCAAACTTTTGATACAACCACGGCGCGGTAGAAGTAAAGAGTGCCATCCGGCGAAGTTTTGCTGTGACCGGATGCGACTGCACACATTCGATCAGCCATGCGCCCAGATTTTTCCCCTGATAATCTTCCAGCACATAGACATCACACAGGTAAGCAAAGGTGGCGTAGTCCGTGATAAAGCGGGCGTAACCGATCTGTTTTCCGTCGTCGAACAACCCGAAGTTCAGGCTGTTTTCTGCGCCAGCGCGCACCGTCTGTTCGTCAATGCCCGGCGCCCAACTTGACCGGGTCAGGTAGGCGTGAATTGCCGGAATATCCAGTTTTTGAAAATCGGTAGTGATCAGATAAGTGTCTTTGGTCCAGTTGCATACAGCTTTCAGGTTTGTCACGGGAACCTCACAAGTTCGTTGAAAACAGGTCGTTTTCTACCTTACCGGCTCACGCTGAGAAATTCACCCGCGTTATAGTTGCCAGGGTATGTGCCCGGCCTTTGACGCGCCGCACTATAAAAATCAGGCCGGATGATGTATCCTGCACTGATTATTGGTATGCTGTATATAATTACAGTATAAGGAGCGAATCATGGCTGTTGAAACAAAATTTGTTGTGGTCAGAAAAGGTGAAGAGAAAATGACTTTTGCCAATAAGAAAGAAGCAGACGCTTACGACAAGATGCTGGACATGGCGGATGCTTTTACTGAATGGCTGTTACAGAGCAATATCGGGATGGATGAAGCACTGGCGGAAAACATTGCACTTCACCTCGCCGAGCAGAAAGACACCGTCCAGCATATTCTGCGCACCAGCAAATTGCCGGAAGCAGAAATCGCACACCAGCCCGCTGCTGAAACGCCAGCAGAAGCAGAAGCAGAAGAAGTGGTCGCAGAAAACGTGGCTGCTGAAGAAAATGCTGCCGAAGAAAATGTTGCCGAAAAACCTGCCACTGCCAAAAAAGTCCGTGCGGTAAAAGCCGCGTAACTGAGAGAACAGCGTGCGTAACGGCACGCTTTCTTCCCCCCTGATACCACGCTCAGTATTTCAGTGGCAAACGGATCACTTCTTTCAGAATACCGTTGTGGAGCCTCACATATCCCCCCTGTTTCAATTGTGAAAGCACTTTCATGATCGTGCTGCGTGAAAGGTGCGTCTTAAGCTGAATGTAATGGGCAGCAGGAATATTTTCGCGTATTTCCGGCGGTTCTTTCATGAGTTCCATGAGCTGGTGGCGCAGAATTTCATAGGATGTTGGTGCCGTCAGCATTGTGCTTTTGACATAGAGATTGTTGGTCATCCTGAAAAAGTGCTTTGCCATTGGCTCCCACAACTCCAGACGATCAATCAGGGCATGCATCTCCGCCACGGTGGAGACGGCAATCTCAGATTCATCCTGCGCCTGAATAAACATTCTGGCCTCTGAGGGCACCGCACCGCCAATACCAATGATGCCCGGCACTGACAACGTGCCTATCAGCACAGGTTCGTCGTTATGAAAGGTTTTAAACCAGCCTTTGCGAATGAAATAACAATAAAATTCCCCCCTCTCATACAGATGGAAGCGCGAGCCCGCGGGGACAGTACGGAACTGGAGATAGGGAATAAGTTCGGCAAATAGCTCAGCGGTAGCCTGACTGAGGTCTTTGCCCTTATCACTCTCGGTAACCATCGTTATTAACCTCGTCAGGCAGCAACAGCAGGGAATTACCTTAAATTTAGCAGAGTTCCCTGTCCGGTGAATGCGGCCTTAAGAGGCCGTTTGGGGCATAATCCTCTTTCCCCCGCCATGCAAAAGGACACGCAATGAAAGCTGAACATGAGTATTCACTGAAAACCCTCCCGGCTCCCGCGACTTACCCTCACATTCCCACCCCGGTATTATCCGATGAAACCATGGCGTCACGCCTGCGTCATATCCTTCACGCGATGCAACAGCATCAGCTCGACAGCCTGGTGATTTATGCCGACAAAGAACACGGCGGCAATTTCGAATATCTTGCGGGTTTTATCCCGCGCTTTGAAGAAGCCTTGCTGGTGGTGCGCGCGACCGGTGAACTGACTTATGTTATGGGGAATGAAAATCTGAAACTGGTTCCCCATGCGCGCAACGCGGGTCGCTGCCTGCATGCGCCGGTGTTTTCCCTGCCCAACCAGCCGATGAAACATCATCAGCCGCTGCACGATTTGCTTAAATCTGCCGGTATTGCTGACGCGCAGCACGTTGGCATTGCAGGCTGGAAACTGTTCAGATGTGACCCTGTCACGGATAAAACCACCTTTGATGTGCCCGCGTTTGTCCTCGACGCAGTCCGAAAGGCCGCGGGCGTGGCTGGAGATGTGGTCAACGCCACCGGTCTGTTTACCTCGCCAGAAAATGGTGCGCGGCGGATTAATACCGCTAATGAAGTGGCGTTTTATGAATACGGCGCCAACCTGGCCTCCACTCAGGTGCTTGCGGCGCTGGATACGATTGCACCCGGCAAATCAGAAAAAGAAATCGGTCAGTTACTGGCAGGAGAAGGCCAGCACGGGAACGTGATTATGATTGCCGCGACGGGCGAGCGTTTCGCCCATGCGAATCTGTATCCTTCCGACAAAACTATCCGGCATGGCGATAAGTTTTCGCTCACCGCCGGATACAAAGGAGGCCTCACCAGCCGTGCGGCGTATGTGGTGGCGGCGGAAAATGAATTACCGGAAGAGGTTTCGGACTGGTTGCAGCGGCTCGCGATACCCTATTACCACACGGTAGTAACCTGGCTTGAAGCACTGCGCATCGGGCTGACCGGCGGCGAGCTTTATCAGCTTGTTGAGCAAACGCTGCCACAGAGCATCTATCACTGGCATCTCAATCCCGGCCATCTGGTTGCAGATGAGGAGTGGTTGTGTTCTCCGGTATACGGTGGCTCAGTGATCCCGTTTGAAAGTGGCATGTTGTTTCAGATTGATATTATTCCGTCATTACCCGGCTATGGTGGCAGCAGCATCGAAGATACGGTAGGGCTGGCAGATGAATCACTGCGAAAAGAGCTGGAAACGCAGTTCCCGGAGGTCTGGCAGCGTATGGTCACCCGTAAAAAATACCTGACGGACGTGCTGAGTATTCGCCTTTCCGAGGACGTGATTCTGCTTTCCAATACTGTCGGTTACCTGCGGCCTTTCCTGCTGGATAAGTCGCGGGCTTTGGTGCGGACGTAAAGCAATTTGCCTCATCATTAAACCCGGTGAAGTTCTTCGCCGGGTTCTTATTTTCCTCTGAATTTTTTTGCATTCATAATTTGTTACTTATTAAGATGAATCCTCTGCGCGACAGGGTTAATGTTAATAATTACTATTCACATTCTCATTTCGAGCTGTTCTGGTTAAAACAATAAATAGAAACAGACTCGCCCTTAAAAAAATTGCTATGGGAATGTGTTATGTCTTTGAATGGCAGGGTATATGACGTGCAGCAGGGTGCGTTAAAGGTAAGAAAAACATTTACGGTTTCCACACTGGCGCTGGCGATTTTTGTTCTGGTGAATCCGGCGCAGGCCGCTGAAACCGGCAGTGGGACGACAGGCACCGCGAATACCGCCGCATCCGGCTCGCAGCAGGATATGGTGATTGAAGGTTCGGCGACCGCCGCTGCCAGCGACGGGCAGGATTACGCGGTCAAAACCACCACTGCGGGCACCAAAATGAACCTGACGCCGCGCGATATTCCGCAGTCGGTCAGTGTGATCACCAAACAGCGCATGCAGGATCAGAACCTCCAGTCGGTGGGGGACGTGCTGAATAACACCACCGGCATCTCGACGGAAGTCATCGACAGCGAACGCGTATCCTATTTCTCCCGCGGTTTTTACATCAATAATTACACTTACGACGACATTCCAACGTCCGTCAGCGACACCTGGAACTTTGGTGATGCCGCCGAAGACACCGCGATTTATGACCGCATCGAAGTGGTGCGTGGCGCCACAGGCCTGATGACCGGGGCGGGCAATCCGGCCGCCTCTGTCAACATGGTGCGTAAACACGCCGACAGCAAAGAATTCACCGGCGATATCAGCGCCAGTTACGGAAGCTGGAACAAACAGCGTTACGTGCTCGATGCTTCCGGCCCGCTGAATCAGGAAGGTTCGGTGCGCGGGCGCGTGGTAGCCGGTTATCAGGATCAGGACAGCTGGCTGGATCGCTATCACAAGCGTAAAAAATTCTTCTACGGCGTGGTGGATGCCGATGTGACCGATAACACCACCGTGTCGCTCGGTTACGATTATCAGGAAAATAACACCGGCAACCCGACCTGGGGCGGCCTGCCAACCTGGTACACAGACGGCTCGCGCACGCATTATGACCGCAGTACCAACACTTCCGCCGACTGGACGAATTATGCTATTCAGTCGCGTAAAGTGTTCGCCAACGTTAAACATGACTTTGATAACGGCTGGACATTCCGTGTAAACGGCACACATGGCGAGCAAACGTTTAATGATAAATTGCTGTATCTGATGGATTTCCCGGATCACACGACGGGCACTGGTCTCAGCGGTTTTGGCAGTAAAGACCGTGGCACGCGCAAAGTGGATTCCCTCGACACTTACGCCACCGGGCCGTTTGAACTGTTTGGCCGTCAGCACCAGATGGTGGCTGGCGTCAGTTACAGCCGCCAGCACAACCAGACTTACAGCGCAGACGGTTCTCTCGACAGCGACACAATTGGCAGTTTTGGCAACAGCTGGAACGGCAATGTCAGCGAGCCGGAGTGGGGAGACTGGTATCTGAATGCGGACGATGTCATCCGCCAGAAAGCCGGTTATTTTGCCACCCGCTTCTCACTGGCGGATCCGCTTTCGCTGATCGTTGGCGCACGTTATACCCAATGGAGCACCAATGGCAGCAGCGGCAGCATGAGCAAGAACAACATCACGCCATACGGCGGTCTGGTGTATGACATCAACGACACCTGGTCGGCATACGCCAGTTATACGTCCATCTTCCAGCCGCAGACTGACCGCGATATTAACGGCCATTATCTGTCCCCAACCACCGGGAAAAATTACGAAACCGGGCTTAAATCCGCGTGGATGGACGGTCGTCTGACCGCCACAATGGCAGTATTCCGTATCGAACAGGATAACGTGGCACAGGAAGATGGCAGCAATTACGTTAACGGCTCCAGCGAGCAGGCGTATGTCTCGGTCAGCGGCACCGTCAGCAAAGGCGCTGAGTTTGAGATCAACGGCGCGGTGACCGACAACCTGCAAATGACCTTTGGTGCGACGCGTTATGTCGCGAAAGACGAAACCGGCAGCCGTCTCAACAGCAATATGCCGCAGACCCAGCTGAAATTGTTCAGCCGCTACCAGCTACCGATGATGCCGGATCTGACCGCCGGCGGCGGTGTAAACTGGCAGAACCGCACCTTCCAGGATGCCACCGGGCCGGACGGCGAAACGCATCGTGTATCGCAGGGCAGCACCGCGCTGGTGGACCTGTTCACGCGTTATCAGGTGACAAAACAGCTGTCCGTGCAGGCCAACATCAACAACCTGTTTGACCGCACGTACTACTCGTGGCTCAGCGATTACGCCGTTTACGGTGAACCGCGCAATGTCTCGGTCAGCGCAAATTACACGTTCTGATATGAAGGTTTAACGCGCAATAAAAAAGGCACCGCCTGCGTGTTCAGGCGGTGCCTTACTGTCTTATTTCAGCTTCCCCAGCGGCTTTTCAGGTAACGGACCGCGTCCAGCGTCTGCGGCTGGTTGAGGTAGTTTTCGCGGAACAAAATCGTGCCGTTAATTTGCGGTACGGATTCATTCATATCGAGCTGTTTCTTCAGCTCCGGCACGCCGCCGCTGACCATCCAGTCCGGTTCATTTTTGGACGGTTCACCCACTTTGTACAACGCCACACCAATGTAGAGCCGCGTATGTGTGGGCTTGACCACATTTGCCCACCAGTTTGCCAGCACGTCATAACGCGCCGCCTTGCGGGAGAATGGCCAGTACAGTTGCGGTGCAATATAATCGAGCAAACCTTGTTGCACCCACAGGCGGGTATCCGCATAGGCTTCATCGTAAGCCGCTGCGCCGGAAGTTTGTGAACCTGCCGGATCATGCGACACGTTACGCCAGACACCCGCCGGACTGACGCCAAATTCCACGCCTGGTTTCAGCTGTTTTATGGTGCGTGAAACCTGCTCAATCAGCATCTGGGTATTGTGACGCCGCCAGTCGGCTTTAGAAGCGTAACCCTGACCGTACTTCCGGAACGTCAGGCTGTCATCCAGCGAGGAACCCGGTGATTCGGAATAAAAATAGTCATCAAACTGCACACCATCGACAGGATAACGCGCCACCACTTCCGCCACGATGCTGGTGATCCAGTCGCGCGCCTCAGGAATACCAGGGTCCACCACGAAACGATCCCCGGAGGTTCGGATCCAGTCGCGGTGCAGCACAAACACGCTGGCAGGGTGCAGTGGCAATGTCTGATTCAGTTCCGCCACAGTCGAAGGTTTGGTGTTCACAGACACACGGTAAGGGTTAAACCACGCATGGACTTTCATCCCGCGCTTGTGCGCTTCATCGAGCATAAACTGCAACGGGTCATAACCCGGATCCTGACCAATTTTACCCGTCAGCATATCTGACCACGGCAAAATTTTTGAAGGCCAGAACGCAGTACCGTCAGGTTTTACCTGGAAGAAAACCGTATTGATGCCCAGACTTTTAAGCTTATCCAGCTTGGCAGTCAGCGCTTGCTGCTGCTGGCTGATGCGCAAAGACGCACTGCCAGCATTCACCGAATTAACCGGTGGCCAGTCGAGGCGGGAAACGGTCGCCAGCCAGACGCCGCGCACGGGTTCATGACTCTGCACAGGTTGACCAGGAAGAGGGTGCTTCGCCACTGGCGGCAGCGGCGTCACCAGTGATTTTGGCGGTGTCGAGGCACAGCCAGCCACCAGTAACAGCGCAAAAGCCACAACGGCACCAGGGTTTTTGACGGCGGTGACGCAAGGAAAATGACGGGAAAAAGCGATGATAAACTCCGGTGATGTCTGGTCGTCGCGCGAAAAGAAACATTTTCTTATTATTGAAATTAAAGTCAATCACTCATGCACTTAGCGCTGACGTCAGCGCAATCTGCAAACCTGCCAGGATTCCGATTTCTGGAATCTGATATTATATTTAACATAATCATGATTATGCGCACCTAAAGCAGGCGCCATATTTCCCTGAGTTCATTTCTGAAATCTGTGCTTTGAAAGCCATCATATATGGATTAGCATATGTTTTACTAATCCACAACGGGACTCAATATGTTACAGCCTGCGCAGCTTTTTAAACTGCTTGCCGACGAAACGCGCTCGACTATTGTGATGCTTCTCAGGGAATCAGGAGAACTTTGCGTTTGCGATATCTGTGCCGCAACAGCGGAATCACAACCCAAGATCTCCCGTCACATCGCGCTGTTACGTGAAGCCGGACTGGTCACAGACCGCCGGGAAGGAAAATGGGTACATTACCGCCTCTCACCACAAATGCCTGCATGGTCAGCGGCGATTATCGATTCTGCATGGAACTGTGACCGCGAAAACATACGCCGCAAGCTGAATAATAAGTCACCGGTTTCATGTTAAAACCATAAACACATTCACTATAAAAAATATGTAGGGAGTCGATCATGTTGCTGGCAGGTACTATTTTTTTACTCACCCTGATTCTGGTTATCTGGCAGCCCCGCGGGCTGGGCATTGGCTGGAGCGCCATGCTGGGTGCGGGTCTGGCATTACTGACGGGTGTCGTTCACCCGGGTGATATTCCGGTTGTCTGGCAAATAGTCTGGAACGCAACGGCCACTTTTATTGCCGTTATCATTATCAGCCTGCTGCTGGATGAATCGGGTTTCTTCGAGTGGGCGGCACTGCATGTTGCACGCTGGGGAAACGGACGCGGGCGTCTGTTATTTACCTGGATTATTTTACTGGGCGCGGTGGTCGCTGCCCTGTTCGCCAATGATGGTGCCGCACTGATTCTGACGCCGATTGTCATGGCGATGCTGCTGGCTCTGGGTTTCAGTCGCGGCGCGACATTAGCCTTTGTCATGGCAGCCGGGTTTATCGCGGATGTTGCCAGCCTGCCGCTGATCGTCTCAAATCTGGTGAATATTGTCTCGGCTGATTTCTTCAACCTGGGATTCACGGAATATGCGTCCGTCATGGGCCCGGTTAATCTGGCAGCCATTGCGACAACACTGGTCATGCTGCACCTGTTTTTCCGCAAAGACATCCCGCCGGTTTACGATATTTCTCTGCTGAAACAGCCTGCTGAGGCTGTCCGCGATGCCAGCACCTTCAAAGCAGGCTGGCTGGTTCTGATCCTTCTGCTGGCGGGTTTCTTTGGTCTTGAACCCCTCGGCGTACCGGTCAGCCTGGTCGCCGCTGTCGGCGCACTGATCCTTTATATTATCGCCAGGAAAGGTCACATCATTAATACCGGCAAAGTGCTGCGCGGCGCGCCGTGGCAAATCGTCATTTTCTCGCTGGGTATGTATCTGGTGGTTTATGGTTTACGTAATGCCGGGCTGACGCACGCCCTGTCTGCCGTGCTGAATCAGCTGGCAGAACAGGGTTTATGGGCCTCTACGCTGGGAACCGGCTTTATCACCGCCTTCCTCTCTTCCATCATGAACAATATGCCGACCGTGCTGATCGGGGCGCTGTCGATTGATGGCAGCACAGCCACGGGAGTCATTAAAGAGGCGATGATTTATGCCAACGTGATCGGCAGCGATCTGGGGCCAAAAATCACCCCGATTGGCAGCCTGGCAACACTGTTATGGTTGCATGTGTTGTCACAGAAGAATATGACGATTACCTGGGGATATTACTTCCGGGTGGGTATTGTCATGACTCTGCCTGTGCTGTTTGTCACGCTGGCAGCTTTAGCGCTGCGGTTGTCTGTGGCGCTGTAACGGATGTTTAACGCCTGACCTCACACTAAGATTGAAAAAGAGAACCTCCTGATGAGCAATATCACTATTTATCACAACCCGGCCTGTGGTACATCGCGCAATACCCTTGAGCTGATCCGCAACAGCGGCGCTGAGCCAACCGTGATTTTTTATCTTGAAACCCCACCGGCCCGTGAAGAACTGGTAAAACTGATTGCGGATATGGGTATTCCCGTGCGGGCCTTGTTACGCAAAAATGTCGAGCCGTATGAGCAATTAAAACTGGCAGACAATCATTTCAGCGACGATCAACTGATCGACTTCATGTTGCAGTACCCGATTCTGATCAACCGGCCGGTGGTTGTCACGCCGCTGGGCACCCGGTTATGCCGCCCTTCTGAGGAGGTATTAGCAATCTTGCCTGATGCGCAACGTGGCGCGTTCACCAAGGAAGACGGTGAAGCAGTTATTGATGAAAACGGCAAACGTATAACGAAAATCTAAAAAAAATAAGGCCGGTCATCAGACCGGCCTTATTGATTCTTAGCGGTATTCGACAAACACCTTACCCGCCATCAGGCATGTGATACCGGTTTTTGTTCTGTCTTAGACTGGGCGTTTTCCAGCATTCTGCGAACCGGAATGATCAGGACGAACAGCACCGCAGCGCAGATCAGCAACGCAATGGAGCAACGGGCGAACA
This sequence comes from Rahnella sp. P4_A8, assembly GCF_056402435.1. Lineage (NCBI taxonomy): Bacteria > Pseudomonadati > Pseudomonadota > Gammaproteobacteria > Enterobacterales > Yersiniaceae > Rahnella > Rahnella sp. P4_A8. Next base: position 67,935 of record NZ_JBFUHK010000013.1, read on the forward strand.
GGTCAGGCAGCATATCCAGCTGATCGGCTTTTACGTGTCCGCCAATCAAACCGGCCGCCAGATTCCCCAGCGCACTGGCACAGAACCACAGGCCCATCATCTGACCGCGCATTCTTTCCGGCGCCAGCAGCGTCATGGTCGCCAGACCAATCGGACTCAGGCACAGCTCACCGAGCGTCAGCATCAGAATGCTGCCCACCAGCCATAATGGCGATACACCTGCCCCGCCGCTGTTCAGCACGTTCTGGGCAGCCATCATCATGATCCCGAAGCCCGCCGCCGCGCATAAAATGCCGATGATGAACTTGGTGATGCTGCTCGGGCGCACGTTTTTACGCGCCAGCAACGGCCATGCCCAGCTGAATACCGGTGCCAGCAGGATGATAAACAACGCATTGATGGACTGGAACCAGACGGCAGGAATTTCAAAATCACCGATCATGCGGTTGGTGTAGTCGTTGGCGAACAGGTTGAACGAGGTCGGTTTCTGCTCAAACGCAGACCAGAAGAAAGCAGCCGAGACCAGCAAAATAAAGCACACCAGCAGTCGGGCGCGCTCTTTCCGGTTCAGTCCGGCAAACAGGAACAGATAGATAAAATAGAGCGCAACGGACGCCGCAATCACATACACCAGCACGCTGGCGACGGCAACCGGGTTAATGACGATCACGCCCTGCGAGATCAGCGCAACGATGATTGCCACACCGGCGGCCAGCGCCAGCAGCCAGACACCTACACCGTTTTTCTTAGCAACCGGACTGTTCCAGGTGGAATCCAGTCCCACTTCGCTGTCGTAACGTTTCATGGCCGGCACGGCGTACAGACGGAAGATAATCAGCGCCACCAGCATACCGATCCCCCCGATACCAAAGCCCCAATGCCAGCCATGCGTTTTTATCAGCCAGCCGGAAATCAGCGGCGCGATAAACGACCCCATGTTAATGCCCATATAAAACAGTGAGAAACCGCCATCACGACGCGCATCACCTTTTTTATACAGCGTGCCCACCATGACCGAGATGCACGTTTTGAACAGGCCGGAGCCGAGAACAATAAACATCAGGCCGATAAAGAACAGGCTGTCGCCCATGAAAGCGGAAAGCGCAATCGACAGGTGGCCGAGCGCAATCAGAATCGATCCGTACCAGACCGCCCTCTGCTGCCCGAGCCAGTTATCTGCCAGCCAGCCGCCCGGCAGCGCCGCCAGATACATACAGCCAGCAAATATACCGACGATAGCTGATGCGTTTTCACGCGCAAGCCCCATACCGCCGTCGTAAACCGTCGCCGCCATAAACAGGATCAGTAAAGGACGGATGCCATAAAACGAGAACCGCTCCCACATTTCAGTGAAGAACAATGAGCCGAGCGGATAAGGATGGCCGAAGAAGGTCCGGCTTTCGTTTTTATTAACAGAGGAATGCATAAATTCTCCAGAGAAAGTCTGTCGTAATCGTTGTGAATACCCTTGCCCGGCGGCTGTCTTGCAGCCGCTCTTAAGCATTCAGCGCTTATTATTTGATTGCCGAATACCGGTATTGTCTGGCATTAACCGCAGAAGTTTTAGAGGAAAAGTCGACTAATGTCCACTTTTACAGATTTTATAGCGGCAGAAAACCGGACATGGCAGGTGAATTTACGAAGAAAAAAGCCCCTCAGGATAAAATATGCATTCAGAACAACGCCCCTTCACCGGTTGCCGTTGGCAAAATATGTGCCGGTATAGGGGATTGGCAGGTAGTCATGAAAGATCTGTTTTAATGTCTGCTCAGGTTCGATATCCGCAAACACATCAGGATAAAGGGTTTTTGCCATGAACTCGGTCGCGGCAACATGCCACGGGCTGAGGTAGAAATTATGCCATATCATCCCGGTGCGGCCGTTATGCAACGCTTTAAGTTCACGCAATCCATTCTGCCTGGCAGTCAGTTCCCGCAGACTTTGTTGTGCCATTTCCGGTGATATGGCGGGCCCCAGTTTCAAATCATTCTGATCATCAGGAGAACCTGCACCCGTGGCGAAATAAACCTCAGGTTGCGCCATGATAACCGTTTCTTCATTCAGCTGGCCAAAGACACCCTGCACCGTTTTGCTGGCGATATTATCCCCTCCGGCAAAATTCAGCAGTTCACCAAGACTGCCTTTCACGGCAGTCACGCAACATTCATTGCGACGTCCAAGATGTAACTGAAGCAGCACCGTCGGTTTGTGGCCGGAATAAGCGGCCAGACGATCATGGATAACCTGCATATGAGTATCGTAAAAGTGATTAAATGCCTGGGCGCGTGCAGTCTGGTTAAGCACCTCGCCCAGAATACTCACACTGCGCGTAGTATTTTTCAGCAGATGGACACGAAGATCGATTTTCACTATCGGGATATGCGCAGCGTTGAGCATTTCTTTAAGACGCAAATCGGCATCGTCATAGCGCGCAAGGCTGGGCAGGATCACCAGATCTGGTTTCAGCGCCAGCACCTTTTCAGGGTTCATATCATTTGTTCCCCCCAACCCCAGCGACGGAATCGTCAATATATGCGGAAAACGCTGCGCAAAAATGTCCCAGGTCTGGCTGTCATACTTCTTCAGATCGAGTGGCCAGCCGACAATCCGTCTGACAGGATCACCCGTTTCCAGAAGGGCCAGCGTATAAAGCATCCGGCTTTCGCCCAGCACGATACGTTGCGGATTATCGGGAATGTCCACATGATTACCGTCGATATCGATCACTGTGCGGGCCTGTACGCCAAAGCCCGTCAGCAACAACATAAACAGCACAGTCATAACAGAATATCTACGCGCTCGCGGAGTCAACCGCAGATCAGAATTCAACACTTGCCTGCACCATAAGATTACGGGTTTCACCTTCGCGCACGCGCAGGTTACCGCCGCTGGACGTGTAATAATGTTTGTTGAACAGGTTATTCAGGTTGAGTTTCAGCTGCGTCTTCTCCCCGAACAGACGGTTGTTCCACGCAACAAAACTGTCAGCCACAACATAATCAGGTAACGTGAAACTGTTCTCCGGGTCTCCCGCACGGGTGCCGACATAACGCGCCCCGCCGCCGACACGGAAATCACCCGGCAGGCCGTTAATCACCAGATTATGGCTCAGATAGAGCGCGCCCGAATGGCGCGGCGCATTCTGCAAACGGTTGCCGTTATTCGCAGAGTTTTCACCATCATCCACAATTTCGGCTTTGTCATAGCTGTAATTGGCACTGACTTCCCAGTCAGGAAGGATCTCACCATTCAGCTCAAATTCCGCCCCGCTGGAGCGTGCTTTATCAATGGCGCGTGTTTCGCCGTTAATGCTCAGTGACATGTCCCGCTCATCGATACGGTACAGCGCCACGCTGGCAAACATGCGTGGCGTAATCTGCCATTTACTGCCCACTTCCCAGGTAGTGCCTTGTTCAGGTTTTCCTACGTTGCCGTCATCGTCTACATCCGTTGAGGGTGTAAAGGATTTGCTGACGCTGCTGTAAAGAGACACCTCTGGCGTGACTTTATAAATCAGACCGGCCTGAGGTAAAAACTTATTCCCTTCGGAATCAAGCGTCTGAACGACGGGGTCAAAACCTTTTGAGGCTCGCTGCTCATAATGTTGATAACGGCCGCCAAGCACCGCAATCCAGTCCGGTGTCAGTGAAATGCTGTCTTTGGCATACACCGAACGACTGTGTATCCGGTTCAGGTTATTGCCGTTAGCCGTATTCTCAGTCGTGCTGTCGGCGACCGGGGAGAGAATGTCGTATTGCGGATCCATAAAGTTGAAGCTGCTGTTGGCTTTGCCCTGGTATTGATGCGCACGATAAGTCTGGTTCATCTCATAATCAGTGCCCAGCACAAGATCATGATTCATACCCAGAATGTCCTGTGAACCCAGCAGATCCCAGGAAACATATTTGGTCTTGTGATTAAAACCGCGATTGGCATCCGCCCTGCGCGTCACGGCGCCGGTTGTCGCGTTAACCGCTGTCACCCTGACTTCGTCATTATTGTAGCGGCGCTGGTTCCATCCCAGCGTCAGGCGGGTGCTCCAGTCATCGCTGAACTGCCAGTCATAATGGGCGTTCAGCGTTTTATTATGACCCCAGGCGCGGTTTGACTTGTCATCCAGCCGGTCCTTATAGCCGATATCGATCGGTTTGCCGTTAATAAAAGCGGTTCCGCGATCGTATGGAATGTCGTAGCGGTAATCAGAATAGCTGATCAGGAAACTGGCCTTTTCGCCGTACCACTGCAGCGAAGGCGAAATCAGGGTGTGTTTATCACTGCCAAAATTACGCCAGTAATCCTGATCCTGTTTTTCCGCAATCATGCGAAAAGCAAAACCATTACCCAGCGGGCCGGTGACATCCACTGTCCCTGCTCCGCCACCTTCACTGGCGTAACGTCCGCTGACTTTGGTGTGCCAGTCATACTGCGGTTTTTTACTGACCAGGTTGATGACACCCCCGGGGTTTTGGATCCCGTAGAGTAATGACGCGGAACCTTTCAGCACTTCAACCCGCTCGGTGGTGGCATCAAAATTGAGACCCTGACTGCTGCGGACGCCGTCGCGATAAATGGAACCATCAGAGTTGGAACCAAAACCACGCCGGACAAATCCATCTTCCGTGCCCGCGAGTGTATTCCCCTCACTGACACCGCTGACAAAACGCATCGCATCAGAAAGACTTGTGGCCTGATAATCGTCAAGTTGTTGTCGGGTCACGACGCTGACCGATTGTGCCTCGTTAAGACGCGGTGTGGGCGTTTTACTGGCAACAGAACTGGTGCCTGCGCTGTATCCCTGATCATTCGCCTCATTTCCGGTGATGGTCAGCGTGTCGCTGTCTGTGGCTGAATACCCTGTAACAGGCGCCAGCATCGCAACGCCATAAATAGCAGCAAGAATCGCCGGATGGCCTTTTCTTTTAAAATCAAACAGTTTTTTATTATTCATTTCAATCAACCCGGTGTTAAATATAACGCACTTCCCCGTAATGCAATTGATAATCATTCCAACATGCAGATATGTAGTAGTAAATGATATGTTTCAGAATTTTGCTACAGGAAGAAATCATGACTTTACGGCAGGCATCTTGCTTTCAGCAGAACTTAACAAACTGTTTTTAAATAATTTTTATTGAAACCCGACGTTTCAGCCGCATAGGGTTCCGGTTCAGCACAGAAGAATTTGAATATTTTTGCTGCTAAAAACGCTACATTGTTAAAATAAACCCACAGTGTGAATGCTTTGCATTCACCGGTAAGCCTTTCAAAACTAAAAGGATCGGTAAAATTACATGGCTGCCATTCCGGTAAAAAGACGTATTGATGTTTTCGGTGAACGCTACCGCGCCCGGGCGCCCTCACTGTCTCCCGGCTTGCAGGCGGTGGTGTCTTATATCCACAACAACCGTGAATCGGCGCTGGAAGCCACGGCAATGGATATTGCAGCCGCGACAGAAGTTTCGGATGCCACTGTAGTACGCGCCGTTCAGGCACTCGGTTTCGCCGGATTACGCGACATGAAAAAGACGCTGGAAGCCTGGTTTGGTACGGCGGTGAACTCGGAAGAGAAGATGAGCACGACGGTCAGCGAACTGGCCAGCGATATCAATTCGGGTATCAACTTCGTTCTCGACGGGCATAAACGTGCCTGCGATACGCTGGCGGAGCCCGCTAACCGGCAGGCCATTTCTGAAGCTATCGCGCTGCTGATTAATGCGCGCCAGGTGGCGGTGTTTGGTCTGAACGCTTCAGGCATTTTAGCGGACTACAGCACACGGCTTTTTAGCCGGATTGGCATTCCGGCAGTATCACTTAACCGCTCAGGCATTGCGCTGGCGGAACAGCTCATAAACCTGCAACGCGGCGATGTCCTGATCATGATGGCGCAGAAAAGTGCTCATCGTGAGGGCAGAACGGCAATACAGGAAGCAAAGCGTCTGAATATCCCTCTCATTTTACTGACCAACGCCAGTGATTCTTTTTTTGCAAAGCAAGCTGATATTGTCATCAATGTTCCGCGCGGTGGTGAAAATGGCCGCATGCCGCTCCATGGCACGGTACTGGTCTGTCTGGAAATGCTGATTTTATCCCTTGCCTCGGCTACCGCATCGCGGACCCTGAAAACCATGAAGCGCATTCAGGATCTCAATCAGTCTCTGAAATCCGCGAATAAAATCAGAAAGTTGCAGGACGGCGTGTAGGCCAGACGACCTGTGATACTGAACTGGCACTAAAAATGGTAACGGGGAAACACCGGACACCAGTCCTGCTGTTTATCTCGTCGTTATTTGCAGGAGCAGGCATGGGCCGGGGACAACTGGGCGGGCTGGCATTAATCATGGTGATATCTTTGTCTGTTTGCGCTTCAATGTTTATTGCCAGTAAGGCAAAACGGACGCTGAATATTCAGAGAATAAAATTATGCAATTTGCCAGGTTCGGTCAGGAAAGTGTCATAGGAACCACTGATATACATACCGTCCCTGAAGATAACAACTTCTTCCACCCGCACCGGGTGTTGGCAAACGGCACAAATCAGAGAATGTACGGTCTCTGCCAGGGGCGAGTTCACTGCGGCGATGAAACGATCTGCCCCGCATTGCTCGCAAACAATTTTGATATCCGGCATGTGATGCACTCTGCACAAAAAAGAAAATGATTCCTTCAAATATAGCATAATTGGAATAATCTGATTGCTTATTATGAAATCGATATCTATCAAAGCATTTTAAGGCAAAAAAAAGCCCGCATGCAAAGCGCGGGCAATCACACAGACACGAAGAATAAAAGCAGTGGTTATCTGGTACCTGTAAAAGATGAGTAAAGATGACGGGTTATGCCGAATTAATTAGCAACGTAATTATTTATGACGTACCAATGCGCGGGAACATGCCTGAATAAAAAAGCCCGTCAATGACGGGCTTTGGCGGTACTGAAGGCGGCTTATACCGTGCCGGTTCCCCCATCAGAACACCAGATTTGTCCTGAGGAATAGCTGTTGTCATTTGAGGCCAGCGTCACGTATATCGCGGCGATTTCCGCAGGTTGCCCCGGACGCTTCAGAGGAGCCTGCTCACCAAACGACTCGATTTTTTCCTGCGGCTGACCGCCTGAAATCTGCAACGGCGTCCAGTATGGCCCCGGTGCAACGCCGTTCACGCGGATGCCATCCTCCGCGAGCTGTTTAGCCAGCCCTTTGGTGAAGGCCATGATCGAGGCTTTGGTTGATGAATAATCGAGCAAGTTATCGCTCGGTAAAAACGCCTGCACGGAGGTGGTATTAATGATCGAACCGCCGCGAGGAATGAATTCCAGCGCCGCTTTGGTTATCCAGAACATCGCATACACGTTAGTTTTGAACGTGGCGTCAAACGCTTCAGTGGTCAGATCCTTAATCGAATCACAGAACTGCTGACGACCGGCGTTATTGACCAGCAGATCCAGCCCGCCGAGTTTCTCTTCGGCTTCTTTCACCAGTTGCTGGCAGAATTTCTCGTCACGGATATCGCCCGGAATGGCGATCACTTTCCGCCCTTCGGCCCATAACAGATCGACCACTTCTTTGGCATCGGGCTCTTCGTCCGGCAGATAATTAATGGCGACCTGCGCACCTTCGCGGGCGAAGGCAATCGCCACCGCACGACCAATGCCGGAGTCACCGCCAGTGATCAGCGCTTTACGCCCTTCCAGCCGGGCACTGCCTTTGTAGGTTTTTTCGCCATGATCGGGGACAGGGTGCATTATGCTGGCCAGCCCCGGAAACGGCTGCTTCTGATGCTCAAACGGCGGCGTCGGATACGCATCAACGTGAGGTTCATTCAGGGAGATCGGGATTGTTTTGTTGTTCATAAACACTCCTTATTTTTAAAATGAATCTACAAAACGCATGTAGAAAATGAATGAACCTTAACCATAGAACATACAGACAGGCTGGTTGAAATCATCGGACGGTTCTGAAGTCATATCAGCAACGGCACAGCCTTAAATGTCATCATGTCCGGGGTGGCTGTTGCGCCATTTGCATTTCGACACAAAAAAACCTCCCAGCCTGCGCTCACTTTCTCGTTATTATCCTGCCCTACAGAAAAAGCACAGGCTTCGGCTTTACTGCTCATACAACGGACTGGCGGCATATCACCGAGGCAGGCATTAAGTTGATGGTTTTAACGGGATAATCTATGCGTCATTCTAAAATTGTTATGTTATCAGCCCTGGTTGTTTCATCGTTGTTACCTCTGGCTAACACGGCATTTGCCGCGTCAAACTCACATGAAATCAAATCGTTCTACGATGATTCCAAATTGTATTCCATCGGCGATCAGGTGCCTGCGCTGTACCGCACCAAACCCTATGAAATCGTCGGCTGGCAGGAACGTCACCTGCCTGCACCCGATGCGGGCAGCCACTGGACTTACATCGGCGGCAGCTACGCGCTGATCACCGACACCGACGGGAAGATCCTCAAAGCCGAAAACGGCGATATTTACTTCCAGTAATCTGTCATCAGGATTGCAAAGATAAGGCCTGAAGAGATTCGGGCCTTTTTTATTGAGGTTCCCGCACCGTAAATCGCACTTTCGAAAGTAATAAATAGCGGAAGTATCAAGCAAATAAACATATCATTATGCGTGAACAGGGATGGTTCACGCAGAGTTCTACGCCATACCACCGGATGAACAACGCGAACCATCAAAATTATCAATGAGCATTTGGCTCTATTCTCTCCGGGGCTCCCATGAGCGACTCGCAGCAACGCCATTCCGTGCGCAAGCACCCCATGAAACTCAGCACGTCAGTCAGCCTGATGATAAGCGCCGTGATTGCGTCTGTTTTGCTGGTTGTCCATATGCTCTATTTTGTTCAGGTGAGCGACACCACCCGCGATGGTGTGAAAGAAAAGGCCCTGGCCGTCGCCAGAACCATGGCAGATTTGCCCGAAACAAAACGTGCTCTGCTGCTGCCTCCTGACAGTAATATAATTCAGCCCATCGCCAGCGCAGTGCAAAAACGTAATGACCTGCTCTTTATTGTGGTCACCAATATGGATGGCATCCGTTATTCGCATCCGAATGCGGATGTGATCAGTCATCATTTTATCGGCGATGACATTAATCCGGCGCTGCTCGGCAACGAAAATGTCTCCATCAACAAAGGTACGCTCGACAAAGCGCTGCGCGTATTCACGCCGGTCTATGATGACCACCATAAGCAAATCGGTGTGGTTGCCATCGGGATTTCGCTGGTCAAAGTCACTGAGCAAATCAATAAAAGCCGCTGGAGTATTTTGTGGACGGTGCTTTTCGGCCTGATGGTCGGCGCGCTGGGCACTTACTGTCTGGTGAAATTGCTCAAACGTATTTTGTTCGGGCTGGAACCTTATGAAATTTCGACGCTGTTTGAACAACGTCAGGCGATGTTGCAGTCGATCAAAGAAGGGGTGATAGCCGTCGACGATCAGGCGCATGTCACGCTGATCAACCAGACGGCGCGGCAGACTTTCCGTGAAACCGCCATCGACGTAACGCCGGACGCCGATTCCCTGCCACTTATCGCCAACCTTCGCGATGTGCTCAATACCGGCGTGCCGCGCCGTGACGAAGAAATCAACTTCAAGGGGCGTTTGCTGCTGAGCAACACCGTACCGGTACGCAACAACGGCGTCATCATTGGCGCGATATGTACATTCAGGGATAAAACCGAAGTCAGCCAGTTAATGCAGCGCCTGAGCGGAATGGTAAACTATGCAGATTCGTTGCGTGAACGTTCGCATGAATTCATGAACAAACTGCATGTGATCCTCGGATTACTGCACATGAAAAGTTATGCTCAGCTTGAGGATTACATTCTCAAAACGGCCAATAACTATCAGGCGGAAATCGGTTCACTGTTGCTGAAAATAAAGTCTCCGGTGATTGCCGGTTTCCTGCTCAGCAAGATGAACCGCGCATCGGACACCCGGCATCTGTTAACGCTCAGCGATGACAGTCTGCTGCCGGATAATAATAATGAAGATCAGGTGGCAGCACTGATTACCGTGCTGGGCAATCTGATTGAAAATGCGCTGGATGCGCTTGGCGATCAGCCTGATGGTGAAGTCAGCGTCTTGCTGCACTATCAGAATGGTTCGCTGGCCTGCATCGTCAGTGATGACGGGCCGGGCATTCAGCCGGAAAATATTGACGCAATATTCGAAAAGGGTGTGTCGTCGAAAGGCGATCAGCGGGGCATGGGACTTTTTCTTGCTAAACAGCAAGTGGAAAGCCTCGGCGGAACGATTACTGTAGAATCGGAACCTGATGTTTACACTCAATTTTTTGTACAACTTCCCTGGGATGCCGAGAGGACAAATTCTTGATCAATGTACTGATAGTTGATGATGATGCCATGGTGGCAGAGCTGAACCGATGTTATGTCGGCCAGATTGACGGCTTCGCGTGCTGCGGCACCGCGTCGACGCTGCAACAGGCGAAAGATCTGGTACTGAATTCAGAACTGTCTATCGACCTGATTTTGCTCGACGTCTATATGCAGCAGGATAACGGGCTGGATTTGCTGCCTGAACTGCGTAACGCCCGACGGCCTGTCGACGTCATTGTCATTTCTTCGGCTGCAGATGCAGAAACCATCAAAAAATCGCTTAATTATGGCGTGGTGGATTATCTGATCAAACCGTTCCAGTTTTCCCGTTTTGAGGAAGCACTGACCGGCTGGCAGCAGAAGAAAACACTGATGGATAATCAGCAGTATTACGAACAGTCAGACGTTGACCGGCTGATCCACGGCAACAATACTGCGGCGGCGGACACCAAAAAGTTGCCGAAAGGCTTAACGCTGCAGACATTACGCACATTGTGTCAGTGGATTGATGCCCATCCGACAATGGAATTTTCCACGGATGAACTGGCAACGTCCGTGAATATTTCGCGGGTGTCTTGTCGTAAATACCTGATCTGGCTGGCACAGATGAACATTTTGTTCACCAGCATTCATTACGGCGTCACGGGCCGGCCGGTATATCGTTACCGTCTGCAGGCCGATCACTACTCGTTGCTGAAGCAGTACTGTCAGTAAGTCACCAGACGATAACGGTCATCCAGTGGCATGAAGGTAAACTGCCGCTGAGATGACAAGATAATCCGCCCGTCGCGGGTGACGAAAATCGCCTCGATGTGCGGAATCTGCGACATATATGCCAGACTCTTCTCCACGCCCATCCCGTACAGCAACGTTGTCCAGATATCCCCGTCTATTGAATCCTCAGAAACAATGGTCACGCTGAGCAGTTCGTTATCCAGCGGATAACCGGTTTTCGGGTCAAGGATATGATGATAACAGTGCCCGTCCAGTTCGAAATAACGCTCGTAAATACCGGACGTCACCACCGATTTGCCGATGACGTTGATCACACCGATCAGCGCGTCCGGGTCCGAAAACGGTTTTTTCAGCCCAATCGCCCATGCCCCTTCCGCACCGGAACCCAGCGTTTGTACGTTACCGCCCAGATTGATTAATGCGTTCTCAACCTGTTGTTCCCGCAGGTAATCCCGCACAACATCGGCGATATAACCTTTGGCAATCGCCCCGAGGTCGATTTCCATGCCGGCTTTTTGCAGAAACACCGAACGGGTTTGTTCATCAAGGATCACGTCTTCAGGAACGGTCAGCGCCAGCAATGTCTTGATATCCTGTGCAGCCGGGATGGTGTGACCGTTGAAGCCGATTTTCCAGCGCTTGACCAGCGGGCCGATGGTGAAATTAAAATGGCTGTCCGGCAGGCAACTGATGGCTTTCGCACGGCGGATTAATGCATAGACCGGTTCGCTGACGGTGACAGGGTCACGTCCTGCGGCATGGTTAATCGCCATAATATCGGAGTGCGCGCGGTTCACCGTGAAGGTGTTTTCCTGCAATTTGATCAGCCTGAAAACGCCAGACGCCAGACTTTCGTTATGTTCAAACAGCTTGAGAAGAATGGGCGAACCCATCAAAACAGCGGAATAAGCATAAACACGATCGTCTGGCGTCATTGTAATACCCTGCGTGATAAACGGTTACCGCATCGCGAATTTCGCGGCGTTTTGCCCTGCAAGGATACCGAAGATAATGATATCTGCAACGGCATTACCGCCGATACGGTTGCCGCCGTGGATACCGCCAACCACTTCACCCGCCGCAAATGCGCCGCCGAGCACCTGTTGCTGCGCGTCCAGCACGCAGGTTTCGGTGTTGATGGTTACGCCACCCATGGTGTGATGCACGCCGGGTGCGATACGGATAGCATAGAACGGCCCCTGATTGATCGGGTGGCGCAGCGCAGTTTTACGGCCAAACTCCGTGTCGTGCTGTTTATCCACGGCGACGTTGTAACTTTCCAGCGTTGCCAGGAAGGCATCGGAGTTCATTTCCAGTTTCGCCGCCAGATCACGTGGTGAACTGCCGCTGATAACAAACCCTTTCGCAATGTATTCATCAGCCGCTTTATTGTTCAGGCGCACCTGCTCGTCAAACACCACGTAAGCAAATTTCTCCGGCAACGCGATGATGTTCGCCGATACTTTGTCGCGGGTTTCCATTTCGTTGAAGAAGCGTTTTCCCGCCTGACTGACCAGAATCGCCCCACCGCCACGAATGGCCTCCGAAATCAGATAAGACGTGGTTTGTTCAACCGTAGGGTGGATCTGAATTTCGCCCATATCCACCGTGCCTGCGCCAATATTCTGCAGAATGGCGATGCCGCTACCGGTGGCGCCTTTGTGGTTGGTGGTCACGAAACCGTCCAGTTCAGGGCGATATTTCACCACCATTTCGCGGTTGGCGCTGAAACCACCGGTGGCGACGATCACGCTTTTGGCATTAATCATCAGCACTTCATTGTCGTCATTGAGCAACTGCACGCCCTGTACCGCACCATCGGCATAACGGATTTCAGTGACCGACGTATCGAGCATCACGTCGATATTACGTTTGTTAAGATTCTTCACCAGACCGCTGATCAGGAAGCCGCCCACTGCACTGCGGTCCGCCGGACGGTGTGTGCGGTCGATGCTCATCCCGCCGGTAATGGTGATATCGCTCAGTTCAATATGGTGATCGGCCAGCCATTCCACCGCCTGCGGCGCACGTTCGATGAACTCTTTCAGCAGCACAGTATTGTTTTTGAACTGACCGCCTTTCAGGGTTTCCTGATAGAACAGCTCTTTGCTGTCTTCGATACCTTTCAGGCGCTGATAACGGGTTTCCGCGGCGTTCATACCGACCGACGCTTTAATGGTGTTACCGCCGATGGTCGACATTTTCTCGACGATCAGGACTTTCGCCCCTTCGTCACAGGCCTGAATCGCTGCCGCCAGACCGGCACCGCCGCTGCCGACGACCACAACGTCGTAGTTTTGTGGTTCATTCAGGCTGCCGCCCTCTTCCAGCAACTGCGCTTTGCAGGATTTGGCGATGGCTTTGGAGACGGCTTTTTTCACCGCTTCACTTTGCTCGGTTGCGCCGGTCACCGCATCGACGTGCGGGCTGTTAGCGTCGAGAATACGGCTGCGGATAATTTCAAAGCTGGTGGTGAATTCCACATCCGTGTCCGCGCCCGCTTCCAGCGCGATATCCGTAATGCGGTCGGTTTCCAGACTGACGTTAACGGCCAGTTCATGCGCAGGATCCTGCACTTTTTCCCGGAACACACCGGCTTTGAATTTCTTCGAGGTCATGCTCATGTCGCGGATCATCGCGTCCACCAGCGAGAAACGCCACAGCGGTTCAGGAATGGTCAGGGCTTCGCGTTGTGTGCTGTCAATAAACAGGTCGAGTTTCTGATCGGCTGCGATACGGTCAGTCCAGTCCGGATAAGCGATGCAGGCTTTACCGATGGCGATCATGTCATAGCCGTGTTCAAGCGCCATTTCCGCATCGGATTTATTCACGATACCGCCCACGCCCATCACCGGAATTTTGGCCAGTGTGTCGGAACGCATCGCGACATATTTGTCGATCAGTGGCGTCGGATCAGTGGTATCAACAATGGAAGGACGCAGCGAGTAACCGAGGGAGAAATGCAGGTAATCCAGCCCGCGGGCAGCAAGCTGTTCCAGCAGATACATTGTGTCGGCAAAACGGATCCCCGGTTCTTCCAGCTCTTCTGGTGAGAAACGATAACCGATGATGAAAGAAGAATCGGCGTATTTCTTCGCCATCTCATGGGTGATATCGAGAACAGCCAGCGGGAAGCGGGCGCGGTTTTCGCGGCTGCCGCCCCATTTGTCGTCACGCTGGTTGGAATTCGGCGAGAAGAATTGCTGGATCAGATAGGTGTTCGCGCCGTGGATTTCCACGCCGTCAAAACCGGCTTCAATCGCACGACGCACGCCTTCACCGAATTTGGTGATCATGCCGTCAACTTCATCTGCCGTCAGTGCCACCGGTGTGGCTGCACCGTCACGTGGTGCCGCCAGTGCGCTTGGCGCAACCGGCTGCTGGCCACCAATCAGTTTTGGCTCGCTCATGCGGCCACCGTGATAAATCTGCAAAAGGGCTTTTGAGCCCTGAGATTTCACGGCTGCGGCGATTTTTGCCAGACCGTCGATTTTGCTGTCGTTATCGATACCGATAGCGCCGGGGAATGCCAGACCTTTATCATCGACAAAACAGCATTCAACAATCACGGTGCCGATGCTGCCGGCACGGGCGCGGTAATATTCAACCAGCTCGCTGGTGACGGTGCCGTCGTAAAAGCCGGTGCAGGTGGTCATTGGCGCCATCAGAATGCGGTTTTTCAACTCAGTACCATTGGGCAGAGTGAACGGACTTAATAACAGGTGGTTGGTGCTCATAATAATTACTCCAAACTTTAAGGTTTTAAATTCTGAATTCGTTATCGGCGCGCTATTTGAGCTATTTTAGATAAGCGCAGTGGAGTATTGATTTATTATTCGTTGTTTTTATTTCAATGCCGATGTCATGCTATTAATATAAGTTTATTTTTACTTCCAAAACTTATTACATTAGTTAATTAACTATTTATCTATTAACTTAACACCTGTTATATTAAAATTATGTTAACTATTAAATTAAATAATCACATTAATGCAAACTACAATCTTATTTGTATTTAACTGATGAGATGATTATTACATCCTCCGGGCTTTTCCCTTCGGCAGATCACGGAACCCGCCCGCTGGCAAGAGGTGGCAGATCGCCTGATGAGGGAGTGTGGCTGTGAATGAYTCTCATTTTGCCCTACTCCATTTTTTGCTTTCCGTTACCCCGAAAGATACCCCCGTCACAAATTGCCCTTTAATTAATCAGGCAGGCTCTGCATAACGGTTTCATCCGATTTAAAAAAGAATTCAGCACCGTATTTTGTTGATCAAGATCAACAGTTAAAAATAGGGAAAACGCATTATATAAACATTTCCTCCCTCTTACGGGGAATAGTAAGCACTTAACAAAAATAACAATAACGAGGCAATTAACATGCCACTATTGAATAATTAAAAAAAAGATTAAGTAACTAAAAAAACCAAACGACATCTTACCTATGCATCATCACAATATTCCTAACTACCTAAGATAAATATTATGAGCGAAATATCAAAAACTGCGGTGAAAGAACCAGCGAAAAAAGCCGAATCCGGCAAAAAAAATCGCTGGATCTTTATGGTACTTCCCGTGCTGGTGTCCGTGCTGTTGCTGCTCGTTCCTGTACCTGCCGGTCTGGAACCTCATGCCTGGCACTTCTTCGCCATCTTTGTGGGCGTCATTATCGGTCTGATCTTCGAGCCATTGCCGGGGGCCGTTATCGGCTTAACCGGTGTGGTGGTCATCGCCCTTTTCAGCCAGTGGTTGCTTTTCAGCCCGGCTGAACTGGCGGATCCTAAATTCAAAACCGCAGCACAGTCCTTCAAATGGGCGGTCAGTGGTTTTGGCAACTCCACGGTATGGTTAATCTTCGGCGCGTTCATGTTTGCCGCCGGCTACGATAAAACCCAGTTCGGCCGCCGTCTGGCGCTGATTCTGGTGAAATATCTTGGCCGCCGCAGCCTGACGCTCGGTTATGCCATCACCTTTGCTGATCTGTTACTGGCACCCTTCACACCGTCCAACACCGCGCGCAGCGGCGGCACGATCTACCCGATCATTGCTAACCTGCCGCCGTTGTATGGCTCAAAACCGAACGACCCGAGCGCACGTAAAATCGGTTCTTACCTGATGTGGGTGGCGATCACCGCAGCCTGTATCACCAGTTCGATGTTTCTCTCTGCACTGGCGCCTAACCTGCTGGCGCTGGGTATCGTGAACAGCGTAACCGGTATCAACATTTCGTGGGGCACCTGGTTCATCGCCTTCCTGCCTGTCGGTCTGCTGCTTCTGTTGACTATGCCGCTGCTGGCGTACTGGTTCTACCCGCCGGAAGTGAAAATCAATGACGAAGTGCCGCGCTGGGCAACCGCTGAGCTGGCAAAACTGGGCAGAATGTCCCGTCACGAAATCCTGCTGCTGGTGTTCGTCTGCTGCGCGCTGGCGATGTGGATTTTCGCTGCGAGCTTTATCGAACCGGCCATGGCTGCTTTGCTGGTCGTAGTACTGATGCTGTGGACCGGCGTTCTGAACTGGAACGACATCACCAGCAACAAACCGGCCTGGAATACCTTCGCCTGGTTCGCCACGCTGGTAGCACTGGCTGACGGCTTATCCCGCACCGGTTTCATCGCCTGGCTGGGTAAAGAAGGCGCAGCACTGATGGGCGGTATCTCCCCGGGCGCGGCGACAATTGCCCTGCTGCTGGCGTTCTACCTGCTGCATTACCTTTTCGCCAGCACCACGGCGCACACCACCGCCCTGTTACCGGCTATGCTGACCATCGGCGCGGCAATCCCTGGCATTAACATGCAGGTATTCTGTTTGCTGATGGTGACGTCTCTGGGTGTTATGGGGATCATCACACCTTACGGTACCGGCCCAAGCCCGATTTATTACGGCAGCGGTTATCTGCCAACCAAAGATTACTGGCGTCTCGGCACTATCTTCGGAGCCATCTTCCTGATTGCCTTACTGGTCATCGGTTATCCGTGGATGATGATGATGTTCTGATTGTGGCGATAAAATCACCCACAAAGCATTAACAGAGCATTTACTGAAAGAAAACATATAAACCCCGTTGCCAGCCTGTGTATTTGGCTGGCAACATACAGAACGAATATAAACGTCGCCCCGAACACCCCTGCTATACCGCATCAACAGTCCCACCCGTGGCGACAAAAACGGAAAAAGTGAGAAAACAATGTCGAACAAACCGTTCTATTATCAAAATCCCTTCCCCGTTTCCAAAGATGACACCGAATATTATCTGCTGACCAAAGAACATGTCTCCGTCAGCACCTTCGACGGCGAAGAAGTGTTAAAAGTGGAACCGCAGGCGTTAACGCTTCTGGCGCAACAGGCGTTCCACGATGCCTCTTTCATGCTGCGCCCGGCGCATCAGCAACAAGTGGCTTCCATTCTTCATGACCCGGAATCCAGCGAAAACGACAAATACGTTGCGCTGCAATTCCTGCGTAATTCTGAAATTGCGGCCAAAGGCATTCTGCCGACCTGTCAGGACACCGGCACCGCAATCATCATGGGTAAAAAAGGGCAGCGAGTCTGGACCGGCGGCGGCGACGAAGCCAGCCTGTCTCAGGGTGTGTATAACACCTTCATCGAGGATAACCTGCGCTATTCCCAGAATGCCGCACTGGATATGTACAAAGAGGTAAACACCGGCACCAATCTGCCTGCACAAATCGACCTCTACAGTGTCGATGGTGACGAGTACAAATTCCTGTGCATCGCCAAAGGCGGCGGTTCGGCCAACAAAACCTACCTGTATCAGGAAACCAAAGCGCTGATTACCCCGGCGAAGCTGAAAGATTACCTGGTTGAGAAAATGCGCACGCTGGGCACGGCAGCCTGTCCGCCTTACCATATCGCGTTCGTGATTGGCGGTACGTCTGCTGAAGCAACGCTGAAAACCGTAAAACTGGCGTCCACCCATTACTATGACGGTCTGCCAACGGAAGGTAACGAACACGGTCAGGCATTCCGCGACGTCAATCTGGAACAGGAACTGCTGGTGGAAGCCAACAATCTTGGTCTCGGCGCGCAGTTCGGTGGCAAATACTTTGCCCACGATATCCGCGTAGTACGTCTGCCGCGTCACGGTGCATCCTGTCCGGTCGGGATGGGCGTTTCCTGCTCCGCAGACCGTAATATCAAAGCCAAAATCAATCGTGACGGTATCTGGATCGAAAAACTGGAAGACAATCCGGGCCAGTACATCCCTGAGGCCCTGCGTGAGCAAGGCGAAGCGGGGGTGGTGAAAGTTGACCTGAATCGTCCGATGCCTGAAATCCTGGCGCAACTTTCTGAATATCCGGTATCTACCCGTCTTTCCCTGAGCGGTACGATTATCGTTGGCCGTGACATCGCACACGCCAAACTGAAAGAGCGTCTGGATAACGGCGAAGGCTTGCCGCAATACATCAAAGATCACCCGATCTACTACGCAGGCCCGGCGAAAACCCCGGAAGGATACGCTTCTGGTTCTCTCGGCCCGACCACCGCAGGACGCATGGATTCTTACGTGGATCTTCTGCAATCCAACGGCGGCAGCATGATCATGCTGGCCAAAGGTAACCGCAGCCAGCAGGTGACCGACGCCTGCCATAAACACGGCGGTTTCTATCTCGGCAGCATCGGTGGCCCGGCAGCGGTGCTGGCGCAGCAAAGCATCAAGAGCCTGGAATGCGTGGAATATCCTGAATTAGGAATGGAAGCCATCTGGAAAATCGAAGTCGAAAACTTCCCGGCATTCATTCTGGTGGATGACAAAGGCAACGATTTCTTCCAGCAAATTCATGCAAATACCTGCGCGAAGTGTGTGAAATAAACGCCTGCTGAAAGACAAAAGGCCTGCCAGAAATGGCGGGCCTTTTTTATGGGTAACATGTCGCAAATCAGCGCATTTACGACATCATGTAAATCACGAGACCTTCTGTCACTATGCCCAGTGCAGTGCCGATGAGTATTGAGGAAGACGCAGATTCCACATAGGTGTCGCTGCGCACGGCGAACATACCTGCAGCAATGGCGGAAGGCGTTGCGCCGATGATCACCACCTGCTGCATCAGCGTATGGCTCAGCCCAAATGCCAGACCGGCAGCGGCCATAATCGCGGGCTGGATCAGATTTTTCATGCCGATGTTAGTGACCGTATGAATATTCAGCGTCGGGCGCTCGCCGAAGAACAACAGACCCAGCGCGAACAGAGAAATCCCGCCTGCGGTTTTACCCATCATTTCCACCGACGAGGACAACAGTTCCGGAATTTTAATGCCAGCCAGACTCATCGCCACACCCAGCACCGGGATCCAGACAATCGGATTGCGTACGGCTTTGAACAGATTATTCAGGATCATCTTGCCGAGGCTGCCCTGTTGAGCCAAATCGCTGTTTTTGTCACCCATGCGGATCAACACAATCGTCAGCGGGATCATCAGCACGCTGGTGATAAGATTACCGACCAGCACCCCCAGAAAACCTTCCGGCCCGATAAGCACCGCCAGTACAGGCGCGCCAAAGTAAGCCATATCCGGGAACGCGCAAACCAGCGACTGAATGGCGCTGGTTTTGATGTCATGGCGGAAAAACCAGCGCGAGATGCACAACGTCAACAAATAAGAGCCCATCAGGCCAATCACCAACACTGCCATAAACGATAAATTCTGAATCTTGGCCGGATCAGTATGTAATGCACCGATAAAAAGATGTAATGGCAGCGCGAAACGGATCACTACCGTGGCTAATACCGTAGCATCGTCACGTTTCATATAACCCAGTTTTCCGCTCAGCCAGCCTAGTACCATAATAAACACTAAAGGAAATAATGAGGATAAGAGTAATGTCGGCATAATATGACCTTTTCTTTATTATTGTTGATGAGATAATTGAAGGAACAAAATGGCGGTTAGTTATATTATTTAAAACCAGACATCATTGTGACCCGTGTCACATCTGCCTTTATGGCAATAATAACAATAATTACTTAATAACAAATCACATCAAATACAATGAGTTATAATTAAACCATTAATTTCACTTAAATATCATATAATGTATTTACTCAACTTGAACCATCCGGAAACATTCAAAAACATTATGCAGAACTCATCACTAAAAAAGTATTAAAACGTTTTTGTAATTTAAGTAACCGGAATCAGTGCCTGTGTCGTGTTATAAAAAACAAATAATAAACAATCATCTTATTCAGGCTGCTATGGCCATTGGTTTTATTTTGGTAGTTCATACACTAATTCGACCGGTTATAGGATTTTACTGTGAGGGATCCGGCAACGGGAAATAACGTACCGGAAATTAACTGAGTTCAAATGTTCTAAGGCTTAATGATGTTAAAAAAACGCCCGCTCTACACCCACTACACAGGTTCATTATTACTCGAAAACCCGCTGCTCAATAAAGGCTCGGCCTTCAGCCGCGATGAACGTCTGGCGCTCAATCTTAACGGACTGCTGCCCAATCAGGTTGAAACTATCAACGAACAGACTGACCGCGCTTATTCTCAATTCTCTGATTTCAAACGTGATATCTCCAAGCATGTCTACCTGCGCAATATTCAGGACACCAACGAAACCCTTTTCTACAACCTGGTGAATTCACATCTGGAAGAAATGCTGCCGATTATCTACACCCCGACGGTCGGCGAGGCCTGTGAACACTTCTCCGATATATACCGCCGTGCCCGTGGCCTGTTCATCTCTTATCCTGATCGCGAGCATATCGATGAAATGCTGCAAAACTTCTCCAAAAATGACATCCGGGTGATCGTTGTCACCGACGGCGAACGCATTCTGGGACTCGGTGATCAGGGGATTGGCGGCATGGGCATTCCTATCGGCAAGCTTTCGCTTTATACCGCCTGCGGTGGAATCAACCCGGCCAACACGCTGCCGATCATGCTTGATGTCGGGACGAATAACGCCCAGCGCCTCGACGATCCGCTGTACATGGGCTGGCGCCACCCGCGCATTACCGACGGCGAATACAATGAATTCATGGATATGTTCATTCAGGCGGTAAAAACCCGCTGGCCGGATGTCCTGCTTCAGTTCGAAGACTTCGCGCAAACTAATGCTATGCCACTTCTGGAGCGCTACCGCGAGGAGTTGTGCTGTTTCAATGATGATATTCAGGGCACCGCGGCGGTCACGCTGGGCTGTCTGATTGCCGCCAGTCATGCCGCAGGCACCCGGCTACGCGACCAGCGGGTCACCTTCCTCGGCGCAGGTTCTGCCGGTTGCGGTATCGCGGAGAAAATCATCGCGCAAATGGTGGCAGAAGGTGCTTCCGAAGACGAAGCGCGCAGTCAGGTCTTTATGGTGGATCGGTTTGGCCTGCTGACAGATGACATGCCGAATTTGCTCGATTTCCAGCGTAAACTGGTGACAAGTAAAAACAAAATCAGCCACTGGAATGTGGACAACCAGAATATCTCGTTGCAGGACGTGGTGCATCATTCCAAACCAACCATTCTGATTGGCGTTTCCGGGCAACCGGGGCTGTTTACCGAAGAGATCATCCGTGAGATGCATCACAACTGCCATCATCCGATCATCATGCCACTCTCGAACCCGACTTCCCGTGCAGAAGCCCGTCCTCAGGACGTGATCGCCTGGACCGAAGGTGCCGCGCTGATGGCGACAGGCAGCCCGTTCGCACCGGTACATTATCAGGATCACACGTACCCGATCCCGCAATGTAACAACGCGTATATTTTCCCCGGGCTGGGGTTAGGCATTCTGGCGTCGGGAGCGCGCCGCGTGACCGATAGCATGTTGCTGGCTGCCAGTCAGGCGCTGGCCAGCCTTTCTCCGCTGGCGACCACCGGAAAAGGGTCATTATTACCGGCTATTGCCGATATTCAGCATGTGTCTAAAATCATTGCCGCCGAAGTGGCGCGCGTCGCGCAACGGGAAGGCGTGGCACCGGAAGTTTCAGAAGATGAGTTACAGAGTCGTCTCACCAGCGAATTCTGGAAACCGGAATACCGGTCTTATAAACATTCGTCGTTCTGATGTGTATGGCCGGTACCTCGTACCGGCCTGTTGCGCACTGACATCGTTAAAGCTCCGCTTTCCCCGGATTATCAAAGCCTACCCGCCCGACAAACGGCAAACGCAACGCCGGATTCTTCACATCAATGCCCAGGTTCAGCCCCAGCACATTGACTTCAATGCCCTCTTCCACACCCAGCGTCACGCCCAGCAGTCCCAGCAAAGAAACCTGCACGCCGCGCCCGGATGGCGGTAAACCGATCGGATTGGTAATGCCGCGGTAATCTTTGCCGATCGCATTGGAAGGAAGATCAAGCTGCAGATCCGGCACTTCACGGCCGATGTGGGCGATAAACGTATTGCTGTTTGGCCCCGGCCACGCGTGATAGGTATGCGGATACGGGTAACTTTTGATCGCTGCTTCTATTTTGGGGATCATAATCTGCGCCTGCGCGCCGCGGTGATCAACCAGTATACGGGGCTGCGAGCCAAACCAATACCCATCTGGAATAGCATAATCGCGGCGTACTACGTTGGTGCTGCCCCAGCTGATCACGTCATAACGGGTGAACTCTGTTTCCCCTTCACGTTTGTAAATTATCCACGGATGCACCGCCACCAGCCCGCGCCAGCCATAAGTCGGTGCAGCATAAATCTGGATAATAGCGATACTTTTCAGTCTGGCAGGATCCGGCGCAATACCGGCTGAAGTCCGTCGTGCCGTTGACCAGCTCTGGCCTGCAGGTTCTGTCCGTGTTTGTGTCGCTTTCGCGTAGCTGTATCCGAAAGACAGCAGTAAAACCAGAACAAACCCGAGACTTACCCATTTTATGGCGATCATGCTTTATTCACCTTTGCCGGTCCGTTCAAAAGAACAACGGTACTCATTCACCGAGAGGCTGGCAACGTGAAAGTCTGTTGTAAATCACAAAATTTGCTGCAAATAGCCGATTGGGATTGGGGGAATGCCAGGGGATAGAAACGTGAATCATGCGATGTTGCAAAATATATGGAAAAATGCGGATGACTGATGTAAGCCTGATCTGTAAAGTGCAATGCCACTCCTGGCACCCAAACTATCATTATCTTTTTTCCCGGGTACAGGATGGTACGGCACTCTTCCTTATGGGCGATTTCAATCAGCCTCGAGGTTGAGTTTATTAAGGTATGAAGCGCGCCCATGTCGGGAAATTTGACTAATTAGAGTAACGATAAGATGAAAATGAAATTCATAYCGCCAATCATTGTACTGGCAGGTGCTGTTGGTTTTATGGTGTGGTTCTTTGTTAGCGGAGCTGCAATGCCTGGCGGCTGAAAGAACATCAATAAATGTGAGGCGTTTTTTACAGACAGGTCTCTATTACTTCAGATGCACCTGCAATTCAGTTAAGAAGGGCTGTATCTCGTTTGAGAATTTGAAAAAGCACCGTCACCAGGCGGTTATTTTATGTTTAACGTTACCAGCCCTGAAGCCGTCGTATCGCGAGCTGTAAAGCAATGTTGGGTCTGCCATTTGTGTCTATAGCCTCGTCCTGCGCGCGCTTAAGGCATAAGACTATGCGTCCCGCGCTAAAGTCTTCACCCGCCTGAGCAAACATTAAGCAGCATTCGCCTACCATCCTGCACCCTTCTCCAAAAGCCGAATTTTTACCTTGCATAGTTACTCCAGTAAACAGTAAACCTGAACATCAGATTTAACATAATAACTGAAATAATTGGATAAAGTTTGCGCAGGACATGAATTTCATCCCATTCTCATCTGAATTGCTCAAAACGGCAGTGAATTTTCTTTAATTACTAAACCCATTTCATTAAGCCAAATTCCCGGAAGAGACTAGTATGTTTTCGGGAGCATCGCTCTCGTTCCAAAACTAAATATTTAGTGATGATTCACTGGCCTTCGTTCGCGAGGGCTTTTTTGCGTCCCAATACTGACCTCATGCAGCGAACACAGCTATTTATGGGCTGTTATCCTTTTGATTGGATAATTATTACTCCGCTATGCTTATTTGGTTCTACCCGATCAAATTTCAAAACTGATGTTTATTGCCCGCCTGTCGCGGGCATCTTTTTATGATGCACAGTGTGTCATCAAACACCTGGTTGCCAGCATCGTTAACAATGAACGTTACCACGCCTTCAACCACAATCGCGCCATAGTCACTGGGCTCACAGGTGATTGAAGCCGCCTTTCAGCAGTCCATAAAGTCCCCGTCCATCATCAGGCGCTCCGACGGCGCGTCCCGGTTATCTATCAGTCCGGCGGCCAAAATCAGACTCCAGCCCATTGTTGCAGCCGCCTTGCTGACTCATACTGCCCGTAACACTGAAGAGATTTCGCGCATTAAATGAAAACAACAAATTGACGTTAACGCTTTGATTATAAAAGGATGAATATGACTGACTCTAAGAAAGCATTGATCATCGGCGCATCACGCGGTATCGGTTTGGGTGTGGTGGATGTACTCGCAAAACGCGGCTGGCAGGTCACCGCCACAACACGTGATGCCGTTCCGGCCAAAACACCGGCGGCTGTTGAATGGGTAAAACTGGACATCAATAAATCCGAAGCGCGGGAAGCGGTGAAAGACGCGCTGTCCGAAAGCCATTTTGATCTGATTTTTGTGAATGCAGGCGTATTTGGTCCGGATCATCAGGATATTGATCAGGCCAGCGACGAAGAAATTATTCAGCTATTTTTGACTAACGCCATTTCCCCTGTGCGTTGCGCCAGTGAATTACTGCCTTTCCTGAACCACCGTACCGGTGTGCTGGCGCTGATGACCTCTGAGCTGTCGAGTCTCAATGAGAATGACGTGGCAACTTATCCGCTTTATTCCGCCAGTAAAGCTGCGCTGAATATGCTGACCCGCGGGTTGCAGGCACAGATTGAAAAACAAGAACTGACGCTGCTTTCCGTGCATCCGGGCTGGGTACAGACCGATATGGGCGGTGAAAATGCCACGCTGACCGTGGCCGAAAGCGCCACCGGCATCGTTGATCAGTTCGAAGCCTGGCGCGGCAAAGGTGGCCATCACTTTGTTGAATATTCAGGCCGTGAACTGCGCTGGTAAATATGAAGTGAGCTGACAAAGGGCTTGATCAGTTTTTGTGTTAATGCCACCATTAGGAAATAAACATTTCCTAATGGTGGCATTTTTTATGGCATTCCCTTCACCGAAGGATCGCGGTCGTCCGCGTGAATTCGATACTGAACTTGCACTGGATAACGCCATGACGGTATTTCGCGAAAAAGGCTTTCATGCGGCGTCCATCAGCGATCTGAGTCAGGCCATGAACCTTACTGCAGGCAGTATTTACAAAGCCTTCAGCGATAAAAGGACCCTGTTTCTCAACGTATTTGAACGTTACACCTCACGGCGAAATACCCAGTTACGCCAGCAAATTGAACGCATCTCCACCGGCCGCGAACGCATTGCCGAAGTGCTGCGTTTTTATCTGCGTTCTTCTCATGAAATTGAAGGCCGCCGCGGGTGTCTGGTCGTCGGCAGCACCGTCGAATTACTCACGCTGGATGAGGAACTCGCCGCACTGGTGCGTCAGGCTATTATGCGCAATAAATTGTTCCTGACCTCCCTCATTGAACAGGGCCAGCAAGACGGTTCTGTCACCCCGGATATCGATGCGCAGGCCGCGTCATCCCTGATGTTATGGATTGTTTTGGGCATGCGTGTCGCCGGTAAAGTCGAAAACAATCACGCCAGCGAAACCACGCTGGAACTGGCGCTTAAAATTCTCGATTAAAAATTTTTTCTCATTTAGGAAATGATTATTTCCTAAATATGACTATAACGGAGATTGGCTATGAACGAGATGACCCCTTCTGTTGTTGTTACTGCCGAACCCTTTGCAGTGGCTGACCCCACCCTTTGCGGTTTTACCCATCGCTACGCCACGGTCGAAGGCGTGAGGATGCATTACGTCAGCGGCGGTAATCCGCAAGGCAAAGTCTTGCTGTTGCTGGCGGGTTTTCCGCAAACCTGGTACGCATGGCGTAATGTGATGAACGCGCTGGCACAGGATTTCTGGCTGGTGGCACCAGACCTGCCCGGTCAGGGTGATTCGGACCGCCCGCAGACCGGTTACGACACACAAAGTCTGGCGCAGAAAATCCACGGGTTAATGCAGCTTCTCGGGCATAAGCGTTACTCGCTGGCAGCGCATGACGTCGGCGCGTGGGTCGCTTATCCCTGCGCGGCGATGTATGGCGAGGAAGTACAACACCTGGCGCTGCTGGATGCGGGGATCCCCGGAATCACCTTGCCGGACGTGCTGCCGGTCACACCGGACAAATCGTGGAAAACCTGGCATTTTGCCTTCCACACATTGCCTGATTTGCCTGAAGCGCTGATCGCCGGTAACGAACGTGTCTATCTCGACTGGTTTTTGCGCCGGAAAACCGCTGCGCCGGATGCCTTCACAGATGACGATATCAGCGAGTATCTGCGGGTGTTCCTCAAAAGCGGCGGCCTGCGCGCCGGGCTGGCGTATTATCGTTCGGTTACTGAATCTGCGGAACAGAACCGCACACTTAATCGTGCCGGAAAATTAAAAATGCCGGTACTGGCGGTCAGCGCCGATCAGGGTTCGATCCCGGACATGGCCGTTCCCCTGCGCGCTTTCGCTGAAAATGTCACCGGCATCATCATCCCTCACAGCGGCCATTTCATTCCGGAGGAACAACCGGAAGTCTTAGCCCGTCACCTGCATAGTTTCTTCACAATGTGAGATGAAGATTTGCTGAACTTTTTATGATAAACATAGAACTCGGATTGTTTGTTAATAATTTGTATTCACAATAATTGCCGGGCTAACGAGTTTTCAAAAACCACAGACACGGCATCTTTCATTTTTCAGGGATTTGTCATGTCTGCTGCTTCCGGTAATTCAGACTCACTGTTACGGCACCGCTCGTTTGTCGCTTTCTGGATCGCCCGTGCAGCGTCCAGCTTTGGTTTCCAGATGCTTTCCATCGTGGTGAGCTGGCAGATTTATTCGATCACCGGCCGGGCGTTTGATCTCGGGCTGATCGGGTTGGTGCAGTTTTTACCTTCCGTCGCGCTTGCGCTGGTGGCAGGCCACGTTGCCGATCAGTTTGACCGCCGCCGCGTGGTGCTGCTCGGGCAAATCGCCGAATGGGTGGCGATTGGCTCGCTGGCTTATCTGACGCTGACACATCACGTCAATGAAGTGGTCGTGCTCGGACTGATTTTCGTGATTTCGACTGCCAAAGCGATGGAAGCCCCTTCATTACAGTCGATGTTGCCCGCGCTGGTGCCACCGAATTTGCTGGCCCGCGCAATGGCCGCCACCAGCGTTTCCGGACAGGCCGCGTCGATGGTTGGCCCGGCGCTGGGTGGCTTTCTGTATGTCGCGGGCGCGGGTGTGGCATACGCCGTGTGCGCCTGTCTGTATCTGTTATCTATCGTAATGGTCAGCCGTTTACGCTATGAACAGGCACAGCCGCATCGTGTACCGGCAACCTTCAAAACGCTGTTCGCAGGCATTGGTTTTATCCGCGCCCGCCCGGACGTGCTGGGCGTGATTTCGCTCGACTTGTTCGCGGTTTTACTCGGTGGCGCAACCGCCCTGTTACCCATTTTCGCTCACGACATTCTGCATACCGGTCCGTGGGGATTAGGCTTGCTACGTGGCGCACCGGCGGTCGGCGGTCTGATCGTCGGGTTCTGGCTGAGCCACCGCGCACTCAACCGTAATGTCGGAAAAATCATGTTCGCCGCCGTCGCCGGTTTCGGTGCCGCCACACTGGTTTTCGCGTTTTCCACTTCGCTCTGGTTATCGATGCTGGCGCTGTTTGCTCTCGGCGGTTTCGATATGATCAGCATGGTGATCCGCGGTGCGCTGGTACAGCTTGATACACCGGATGACATGCGCGGTCGTGTCAGCGCCGTGAACTCCATCTTCATAAACACCTCGAATCAGCTCGGTGAATTTGAATCCGGTCTGCTGGCCGCCTGGGTTGGCGCAGTTCCCGCCGCAGCCATCGGCGGTGTCGGCACGCTGATCGTGGTCGGATTGTGGATGACCTGGTTCCCCGGCCTGCGAAAAAGGCAGAAGCTGGAAAATGAAGTCGTTGAAGCTTAATCGCATCACGACACGCAAATCAGCGCCGTCCCTCTCATGAGTGGACGGCTGGGATGGCGTTATGCGTTTTAACGAGTTGCTCTGACTGGAATAATTCAATAATCCCCAATATAATCAGCTCATTCATTCACCAACGTTATATAAGGAGGATTGCCATGCTGACCCGTGAAGTTTTTTTAATTTCACTCGTCCTTAGCGATCGTCACTGCTCAGGCATTTCCGGCACCGTGCCGCGATAACCTGCTTGAGCGAAGCTAACTGACAACCTGAGAACTTCCCTCCGGCTTACCGGTTATCGTCGGCTTTTCTGACGACAGGCATCTTTGTGCCTGAAAACCTGAGTAAGCATTCATGACGACTTTATTATCCGCACAATCTTTATCTTTCGATAACGCCTTCGGCCCGTTACTGGCTGAGATTTCCTTCGGCCTGAAAAAAGGCGACCGCATTGGTCTCATCGGCCATAACGGCTGCGGCAAAAGCACCTTGCTGAAAATCCTCAGCGGTGAACTGGCGGCCTCCTCCGGCACCGTGACACTGGCGAATCAATGCCTGATGGCGCGCGTTGAACAGCATCTTCCCGCAGAACTCAATGATTGTACCCTGCTGGAATCGGTGCTCGGTCATCTGCCCGGCAGCCTTCATCAGCCCGAACCCTGGCAGGCGCAGGTGCTGCTTTCGGACCTGGGTTTTGATGAAAATGCCTGGGAACTGACGGCGGGTACGCTCAGTGGCGGCCAGCATACCCGTCTGCTGCTGGCGCGGGCGCTGATCCACCAGCCGGATTTACTGCTGCTCGATGAGCCAAGCAATCATCTGGATCTGCCGACATTACTGTGGCTGGAGCAGTTTCTGAAAAACTGGGCGGGCAGCTTTGTGCTGGTTTCCCATGACCGCAGTCTGCTGGACAGCGTAACCAACTCAACCTGGATCCTGCGCGATAAAACGCTGCAATTTATCCGCCTGCCTTGTACCCAGGCACGTCAGGCGCTGGAAGAAAAAGACATTGCCGACGCACTGCGTCGTAAAGCGGAGCAAAAGGAAATTGACCGCGTGACACTGAGCGCCAAACGGCTGGCCGTCTGGGGCAGCGTTTACGACAATGAGGGACTGGCGCGCAAGGCCAAGCAAATGGAAAAACACGTGGTGCGCATGAAGGAAGATCAAACTGACGTCACCGCAGGCAATCAGTGGAAACTTCGCCTGAACGGCGAAGCGCTGGCGGCGGATCGCGTGCTGGCGCTGGCTGATTTACAGGTGCGACCGGCGCCTGATGCCCCGGTGCTGTTCACCCTTGATGAAATGCGGGTGAAGAGCGGCGATCGTATCGCGCTGGTCGGGCGTAACGGTTGCGGTAAATCATCCCTTCTGCACAGTTTGTGGCAGGCGTTTATCTGCCCGGAAACGACGGTCAAAGGCGTGATTTTCCACCCGCGCGTGCGAATGGGTTATTACGATCAGAACCAACATCAATTGCAGGATAACGATTCGCTTTCTGATGCCCTGGCGCATTTCGCGCCGCTGACCGAAGAACAGCGAAAAATGGCGCTGATTGGCGCGGGATTTCCGTATATCCGTCATCAGCAAAAAGTGAGCACGCTCAGCGGTGGCGAACGTTCACGGCTGCTGTTTATCGGCCTGACGCTGGCGAACTATTCCCTTTTGTTACTTGATGAGCCGACCAACCATCTGGATCTGGAAGGTAAAGAGGAGCTGGCGGAAACGCTGAAAACCTTCAGCGGCGCAGTGCTGATGGTTTCCCATGACAGGACGCTGATCGAGCAAAGCTGCAACCGTTTCTGGCTGATAGACCAGCAGCGTCTGGAAGAATGGCATTCCCCCACGCCGGTGTATGCGATTCTGGCAGGCGCGGTTCCTCCTGCCGACGCGCCGGTGTCGGACGTGAGGCTGGAAAGCGTGGTGATTCAGGAAACTGAAGAGGAACGCTTGCTGGCGACACTGATGGCGCTGGAAAACAAGCTGGAAGACGACCTGGCGCGCAAACCAAAGCATCAGAAACCGGAACTGCAACGCCAGTGGCAACAAAAGATTGATGAACTGAATGCGTTGCTGGATCTGCTTTAAAGACATATGTTAAGAAACAGTATATTGATTTTTACTTACACAACGCATTGCTGTTCCTGCCGGAGAAATTATGTTTAACGTTTTACGTGCTGAGCCTAAAACCACCTTCGAATACGGCCCGTTCCGTATCCGCCGCATGCGCCCCGGGAAAATTCTGCCCGAAAATAGCGATGATGCATTCGGACCGCTCAGTGTTATCGATCATGCCAACCTGGAACTGGGTACGCTGGTGAAAATGCATGAGCATAACAACGATGAAATCTTCAGCTATATGTGGCGCGGTTCGATGGTGCACGAAGATTCTGCCGGTCATCGGATATCGCTCTCACCGAAAAAGCTGATGATGATGAATGCCGGAGAAAGCTTCTGGCATGAAGAATCCACGCCGCTGGTGCCCGCCGAAATGTTGCAGATTTTCATTCGTCCGCGCAAAGCAAACCTCGAGAGTCGTGTGCAGTTCATGGAACGTCCGGACGGCGTAAAGCAAAACGAATGGACGCTGCTGGCCGCGCCGGAAGGGATTGAATCCCCATTGGAAATTCGTCAGGCAGTATATGTTTATGACATCCGCATGGATGAAAATACCACCACGGAAATTCCGGCACATCCGGGATTTGCACAGTGGTTGTATGTCATGGATGGCGAAATCAGCATTGCGGACGTCAGCCTGTCAAAAGGTGATGCGATCAGTGATGAGGAAAGTGCATTGCCTGCCGCCTCGGCAAAAAAAGAAACCACCCTGGTGTGTTTCCTCGTTTGTCTGGGTGCGGAAGCCATTCTGGAAGGGGCGATTAGCGGAAAGTAATTAAAATCTGGCAGTTAAAATATAAAAGCCCCAGTTGTTAAACCGGGGCTTTTAAGGTACTACCAAATTAATATTTAACATTCATCAACTTAATTACATATTACAACTTCTAAAGATGCACATATTTTCACAGGATATATTTTGAAGCCAGGTAACGCTATCCTCCTATAATTTTGTGGAATAACATCGGTATCCTGTTAATTTCACTTATACCGGTTTTCAGTCGGGATAAATGAGTACATCACCCTCGCGATATATACTCTTTGATGCGTGACCTTACTCTCGTCGCGATATTCTCGATTTCAGACTTAACGTACCCAAATCGCGAACATTACTCTGACTAACAAGGCGTTACATCATCGCGTTTTCTTCCACATCATGCGATTTTACAGCTTTACTGCATGGCCTTAAAGCATCATCTCACGGATTTTAAATGACAATCCGGTGTTGAATCACCCAAACTAAAATACTTCGTGGCCTTTATCGCATCTCATTACTTGCAAGTTTATCAACCTGCTAAATGCACCGCGAAATAAAATTTTCATCCCATTTCTCTCTGGTGCTGAGTTCTAATCTACTCGTTATAAATCGTGTGTCAACCCTGTATTTACGAACAGGTTTTTTAATCTATGCCATATTAGAAAACATAATGAAATCTGTGACCTATACCAAAGATATTGATAAGGCAAGTAACCAAAAAGTCGAATAAAAATAATCCTGCGTGCACATCTCCTGCCTCCCCGCCCCGCTGAACGTGATAACAACTACTTTTGTACCAGCAAGCTAGTTCAACAGTGTACATCAGTGCTTAAATCCACTATATTGCTGCGCTCATGGCCCTGACCGCAGCATAAACGCGCGATTTTCGGACAATTTTCATATCAAATCTTTTACAGCAATTCACTTAACGAATCGTGATAAAAGCCACGCGAGGATCCGCACTATGGCGACGCTTTCCGTGACCGCTCCGCAGCATTCTGTATTGGGTGGCGCAATGATTATCGGTGGAACTATCATCGGTGCAGGGATGTTTTCTTTGCCGGTGGTGATGTCCGGAGCCTGGTTTTTCTGGTCAGTTGCCGCATTGATTTTTACCTGGTTCTGTATGCTGCACTCCGGCCTGATGATCCTCGAAGCGAATCTTAACTATCCTGTAGGGTCGAGTTTTAATACCGTCACCGGCGATTTGCTGGGGAAAAACTGGAACCGGCTGAATGGCATGACCATCGCGTTCGTGCTGTATATCCTGACTTATGCTTATATTTCTGCCAGCGGTTCGGTTATTCAACATACGCTGCGCGAAATGGCAGTGAGCTTTTCTCCCCGCCTCGGCGGCCTGCTGACCGCACTGGCAGTTGCGTTTATTGTCTGGCTCAGCACCCGCGCCGTGAGTCGCATGACCGCAATTGTGCTGGGTGCCAAAATCATCGCCTTCTTCCTGACATTTGGCAGCTTACTGTGGCACATCAAACCGGTAAACTTGCTTAACAGCGTGGAGTTGAACCCGAGTTACACACCGTATGTGCTGGCGACGCTGCCGTTTTGTCTCGCCTCGTTTGGCTATCACGGTAACGTACCGAGCCTGATGAAATATTACGGCAAGAACCCGCAGATCATCAAAAGATGCCTGTTGCTGGGTACCCTTATGGCGCTCGGGCTGTATGTCATCTGGATGCTGGGCACGATGGGTAACATTCCACGCACGGCGTTTATTGGCATCGCCGAACGTGGTGGCAATATTGATGTGCTGGTGCAATCGCTGAGTCAGATCCTCAACAGTGCGGGGCTGGATTTGTTGCTGACCATTTTCTCCAACTTCGCCGTGGCCTGTTCATTCCTGGGCGTGACGCTCGGGTTATTCGACTATCTGGCTGACCTTTTCAAATTCGACGACAGCCGTACCGGTCGATTTAAAACCGCACTGATCACTTTTGTGCCGCCAATCATTGGTGGTGTGATCTACCCGGATGGTTTTATTTACGCGATTGGTTTTGCAGGTCTCGCCGCCACGGTCTGGGCGGTGATTGTTCCGGCACTGATGGCACGGGCATCACGCCAGCGCTTCGGCAGCCCGCTCTACCGTGTATGGGGCGGCAATAAAATGATTGTGCTGGTGCTGTTGTTTGGCGTACTGAATGCGGTAGTGCACATTCTGTCGAGCATAAATTTACTGCCGGTATATCGTTAAATGATTTCCACCCGTTTTGTCCGTCGGACAGGGCTGGTGCATCAAAAGACATAGGGTATAGCAAAGACAGAGGTGAGGCAGGAAGGATTTCTGAAGGCAATCACATCACGCAGCCTGCTCTTTGCTTAATACAAACAGGCCGCGATCATAGAGAAGGTCGTTAACGTTACGCTTTATTCACTGAAACAATTTCTTTGATGAAGGTGAAGTTCGAATCGCCGTGATCAGTTTTGATCGTCGGGTAAATTCTTTCGCCTTTCTTCACAAAGCCAGTGACTTCATGGGTTGAGCCGTTCTTGACAGTAAAGCTATCGCCAACACTGATGGAACTTGCAACTTCGCTCATAACAATCCTTAACTCTTACTTCATTGAACTTCAATAAACCCGTGTGTTGCTGATCGATGGTAGGCTTTTATGCGGCAGGTAGCCAGCGGCGTCATCAGAATCGCTCAAAAAGGGAATACGGCGTCCTGACGCGCCGGTACTAAGTATTCGGTGCGGCCTGACGCGGCTTAATCGATTTGCGCAGTAAATTCGCCGTCAGCGCCAGCAGGAAAATGGCCGCCTGCACCAGAACGATTGTCGGCCCAGTCGCAGCATCAATATAGAAGCTGATAAAAGTGCCTGAGATGGCCGCAAAAAGTGACGTTGTCACGGAGACCACCAGCATCTTCGTCAACGTCTTACACAGCAGAAACGCCGTAATGCCCGGCGTAATCAGCATCGCCACCACCAGCACCACACCGACAGCCTGTAACGCTGCGACAATGGTCAGTGCCAGCATACACAACAACGCATAGTGATAAAAACGTACCGGCAGCCCGATGACTTTCGCCTGTACAGGATCAAAACAAAACAGCATCAGGTCTTTAAATTTGAGGATAATCGCCATCGTCACGACAGCGGCGATAATCAGGGTTTGCAACATTTCACTGTCGGTCACACCCAGCACGTTACCAAACAAAATGTGGCTGAGATGCTGCTCGGTATTCACCCGCGAGAACAGCACCAGACCACCGGCAAACATACCGGAGAAGACGATCCCCATTACCGAATCTTCTTTCACCCGGCAATGTTCTTTGATGAAACCCGTCGCGACCGCGCAAAACAGGCCGGAACCGAACGCGCCAATCACCAGCGGAATTCCTGCCAGATAGGCCAGCACTACGCCCGGAAGGACCGCATGAGAAATGGCGTCCCCCATCAGCGACCAGCCTTTGAGTACCAGAAAACAGGAAAACATTGCGCAGACGATACTGGTGGCCGCAGCGGTCAGCAGAGCACGTTGCATAAAATCGAAGCTCAGCGGCTCCATCAGCACATCAAACCAGGACATCATGCGCGGCTCCGGTTTTTAATGCGGAAATGATTCACCAGCCAGCCATGTTTCGGCGCGAACAAGAACGCCAGCAGGAAGACGGTGGTTTGCAGACAAACAATCACCCCGCCGGTTGCACCATCGAGGAAATAACTCAGCCATGCCCCCGCTGCACTGGTCACTGCACCGATGATCACAGAAATAATGAGCAGATGTGAAAAACGGTCTGACAGCAGATAGGCCGTTGCGCCGGGTGTGATGACCATTGCGATCACTAAAATTGCGCCGACAGTTTGTAACGCCGCTACGCTGCACGCGCTGAAAATAGTGAAGAAAATCACTTTCAGCCACAGCGGCGAAAGGCCGACCGAAACCGCATGCGCTTCGTCGAAAAATA
The DNA here is from genome assembly GCF_056402435.1 of Rahnella sp. P4_A8. NCBI lineage: Bacteria > Pseudomonadati > Pseudomonadota > Gammaproteobacteria > Enterobacterales > Yersiniaceae > Rahnella > Rahnella sp. P4_A8. The sequence goes on from NZ_JBFUHK010000013.1 coordinate 102,960, forward strand.
CCGCCAGCAGGTCACGCCAGATAAGACACAGCACCAGCAGCGAAACGCCGACAATAATTTGTACCTGTAAAATATCGGCGTCATCAATCCCTAAAATATTGCCGAACAGAATCGACTGCACGTTAACGGATGTCGGGTTAAGCGACACCAGTAACAGGCCAAGGGCAAAGAACGTGGAGAACACAAAACCGATAATCGCGTCTTCCCGCAGTTTGGTGAAGTGACGCAACAGTGTCATGCAAAGTGCGGCCAGAATACCGGTCCCGAATGCGCCGATCGCGTAGGGAAAGCCCAGCGCGTAAGCGCCCGCGACACCGGGCACTACCGAATGCGACAACGCATCGCCCATCAGTGACCAGCCTTTGAGCATCAGATACGCCGATAAAAATGCACACACAGCACCGACCCCCGCACTCACCCAGATGGCTTTCACCATATAGTTGTACTGAAACGGCTCCAGCAACAGTTCGGTCATACCGCCCGCCTCACCGGTTCTTGTGGCACCAGATAGCCGATATTACGCAGCGCACCGCCAAAGGTATTTTCAAGATTCTGATGGGTAAAGGTAGTTTCCAGCGGACCGGAAGCCATCACCGTGCGGTTAATCAGCACCACGCGATCACAAAAATCGGGCACGCTGGCGATGTTGTGCGTCGACACCAGAATCAGATGTCCTTCCTCGCGCAGTTGTCGCAGCAATTCGATAATGGCGTTTTCAGTTTTGATATCCACGCCGGTAAACGGCTCATCAAGCAACATCACCCGCCCTTGTTGTGCCAGCGCACGCGCCAGGAAAACGCGTTTTTTCTGACCGCCGGAAAGCTCTCCAATCTGGCGGTGGGCCAGCTCCGTCAGCCCAACACGCGCCAGCGCGGAAGCAACTTGTTTTTTATCTTCCTGTGAGGGAATGCGCAGAAACGACATTTTGCCATAGCGCCCCATCATCACCACATCCCGCACCAGCACCGGGAAATTCCAGTCCACCTCTTCCGACTGCGGCACATACGCGATCAGATTTTGTTTCAGTGCTTTGGCGACATTGAGGCCATCAAGTGTCACCCGCCCGTGCGTCGGACGGATAATCCCCATAATGGTTTTAAACAGCGTGGATTTACCGCTGCCGTTCACGCCCAGCAGTGCGCAAATCGAGCCGCCGTGCAGCGTGAACGAGGCATTCTCAATCGCGGTATGCCCGTTGTTGTAGGTCACCGAAATATCATCAACCTTGAGATGCAGCCTGGTGTCACTCATTGTCCGAACCCTTCTGCGATGGTACTCACCGTGACTTTCAGCAAATCAATGTAAGTCGGCACCGGCCCGTCAGCGGCAGACAGTGAATCGACATACAACACGCCGCCATATTTCGCGCCCGTCTCTTTACTGACCTGCTTCGCCGGTTTGTCCGAGATTGTGCTTTCGCTGAATACCACCGGGATATTTTGCTGACGCACCAGATCGATGATTTTTTTCACCTGCTGCGGCGTACCCTGTTCTTCAGCATTGATCGGCCACAGGTAGGCTTCTTTCAATCCATAATCTTTCGCCAGATAACTGAACGCGCCTTCGCTGGTCACCAGCCAGCGCTGTCCTTCCGGGATTTTCGCCAGACGCTCACGCAACGGCGCATCGAGCAGGCTGATTTTTTCGGCATAATTTTTAGCATTGCGGTCATAAACGGCGGCGTTTTCAGGGTCATATTTCACCAGCGCGGCGCGGATATTTTCGACGTAAACCAGCGCATTTTTCGCGGACATCCAGGCATGAGGGTTTGGATTGCCGACATACGGTCCTTCCTGAATAGGCAGAGGCGCGATGCCGTCCGTCACTGTCGCAGAAGGCACATTCCTGATGTTGGCAAAAAAACGACCAAACCAGCGTTCAAGGTTAAAACCGTTCCACAAAATGAGATCCGCCGACTGGGTTTTCACGATGTCACGCGGCGTCGGCTGGTAATCATGAATTTCTGCGCCGGGTTTGGTGATGGATTCTACCGTCGCCGCATCACCGGCAACGTTCTGCGCGATATCCTGGATCACTGTGAAAGTGGTGACGACTTTAAACTTCTTTTTGTCTTTTTCGGCCGCCTGCGCGTTTCCGGTGATCAGCGCCACGATCATCCCGACCAGCATCAGTCGCAAACGAAACGGCGAATAGCTGAATAATTTTAAAATGCTTTGTCCTTTTTCCATCAAATCTCTCCTGTCACTCTGCGCATTAACCGGCGGTTTATTATTCAGGTATAGCACAGGCTATACTCCATAGCCAAGGCAAAGTTTTCAGAAATTGGTAGATGTGTGTACTTGGTTTACAATGCGTGAGTTGCCGTGGTGTACGCGGCAACGGTAAAAACCGTTGAGCAAGAAAGAGGCAGGCGTAGTGAAAGAAAAAAAAATAAATCCATTACTGGATGTGGAAGAACACGCTCAGGGTTTTTTACAGGTGCGCGAGGCACATCGCCGGGAATTAATGGACGATTACGTTGAGCTGATTTCAGACTTAATCCACGAATTTGGCGAAGCGCGTCAGGTCGATTTGGCCGCGCGGCTGGGGGTTTCTCAGCCTACCGTCGCAAAAACGCTCAAACGACTGGCCAATGCCGGGCTGGTTCATCAGTTACCCTATCGCGGAACCTTCCTTACGCCTGAAGGTGAGCGGCTGGCAGCGGAAAACCGCGAGCGTCATAACGTCGTAGAAGCGTTCTTTATTGCCCTTGGGATCAGCCCCGAAACCGCGCGCCTCGATGCAGAAGGTGTTGAGCATCACGTCAGCGATGAAACGCTTGAAGCGTTCAGACGCTTTACGGCAGAGAAAAAATCCTGATTTAACGCCGCATCTCATCCGCCRCCGGGTTGGTTTTTTAACAGAACCGGGCGGTTTTCCCCGATATTCCCACGCCCTCTCCGATGTTCGTAAAGTAATCTTTTCCCGTGAATTTTTTGCTCACAATTGCTGGCGTTACCTTGTCAGATTCACCCTGATCTCCCGCCAACCTTTTCCCACACTTGGGCGTATCGTTACGCTCAGGAATGGTGGCATTTAAGCCATTCCCTGTATCCGATCATTGCGCGTCGAGGTTGTTATGAAAAGGTTGTTGTTGATGCTGACCGCTGGCGTGCTGATGTCTGCCAGCTTTGCATCGTTTGCCTATGGCTATTACGGGCATGGTTATTATGGTCACGGCTACTATCACGGTGGATACGGTGGACCGCGCATTATCGTCGGCATCCCCTGGGGACCACCACCGCCTCCGGTGTATTACGGGCCGCCGCCGGTGGTCTACGTTACACCAGCACAACCGCAGACATATGTTGAGAAAACTCCTGACTATGCCTATTACTGCCAGAATCCTGCGGGCTACTATCCGCATGTGCAGCGCTGTCCGCGCGGCTGGATGAAGGTGGTTGTAGGTGATTCCGCACCGCGTTAACAGGCGATAATTTCATGAACAGGTTCACTCCGCTGGCGGTTATCGCCCTGACTGCAGCGCTTTCCGGCTGCGTTTCTCCTCCCACCCGGCCCGATGTGATGGTGTTACCCGGCACCGGTAAGGATTATCAGCAATTCCGTATGGATGAAATGGCCTGCCGGAATGACGCCTACAACAGTGTTAACGGCGGCGCACAAACAGCCAACAATAACGCAGTCAATACCGCCGCGGCAGGCACCGTTGTAGGTGCAGCGGCGGGTGCGCTGCTAGGCGCGGCGTCTCATCAGGCCGGAGCGGGCGCGCTGGTTGGCGCAGGCAGTGGTTTGTTGATTGGCAGCGCGATGGGCAGTAACGGCGCAGGTGCCAGCAGCGGTAATTTGCAGAATCAATACGATACCGTCTACACCCAGTGCATGTATGCCAAAGGCAATAAAGTGCCGGTCGATGCCAGCTATGGTTACAGTGCGCAACCTCAGGCACAGTCAGAGGTGCCACCGGACTACTATCCGGCCCCGCCGGGAAACAACGATGTTCCTCCGGACTACGTACCTTAAGTTTTTGCACAATTAAAAAGGCTGCCCGTTCTCTGGCAGCCTTTTGTTTCAGTTCACTTTTTTTCAGTCTTTCGTCGTTCAGGCAAACGGCGCACGGTCATTAAGCACATCATCGATAATGTTCAGCACACCCTCATCGCTGTTTGATGGTGCCGTGTATTTTGCGGCAGCTTTGGCTGCTGCCGAGGCGTTTTCCATCGCAAAACCAAATCCGCAATAGCTGAGCATTTCGAGATCATTTCCGCTATCACCGAAGGCCAGCACTTCCTCATCCCGGATACCGTAGATTTTCTGGATTTTTTGCAGGCCGCAGGCTTTGTGATTTCCGCTGATGATCAGATCAACCGAACCGTGCCCGCTGGTAACCGGCGCAACAATATTGCCCAGATGGCGGGTAATTTCGCCCATAAGCGGATAGACGTCATCCTCCCTATAGCTAAGCGCGAATTTGAAAATCGTGTCGTTGATTTCGGCATAATCGCTCACTTTGCTCAGGCGGTGATAGTAACGACGCATCCGGCTGATAAAGGCTTCATCGGTGCCGTTCAGTACATACGCGCCCTTTCTGCCGCAAACGATGGTGTTAATGCCCGGTGTCCGGCTGATCCAGTGCAGTACGTCAGCGACCTGTTCAGGTTCGAGTTTGCCGCAATAAACTTCTTCTTTTTTGTCGACGACATAACCCCCACCTTCCGCCACATAGGCAATCTGTTCATCGATGTCATCGAAGAAAGATTTAAGCTGGTAATACTGATTACCGCTGGCCACCACAAATTTGATATCGCGCGCCAGCAGTTGCTGATATTGCTCGCGAAAACGGATTTTATTGTATTCATGTTGCGGGTTCAGAAAGGTTCCATCCATGTCTACGGCAATAAGTTTTACGGCCATCACAGCTCCTTGCAGGGTCGGATTTTTATCATTAACAGTAAAAGAAGGCTGACGGGGTTGAGGTGCCAGCGGGCAAATTTGCTACTCAGTTATAAAACCTTGATCTTTGAAAACAATCAATACTTCAGTTTGTATGCGCCAAACGTGATGATAAGAAACGCGGCAGCTACCGCCGAAAATGCCACATATAAACTGGATAAATGGGCGATAAAGCCAATGACTGCCGGGCCACCGAGCACACCGAGATACCCAAGTGTGGCAACCATCGCCACAGACATATTCACCGGCATCACTTTCTCCTGGCCTGCGAGGGTAATCAGTACTGGTACGATATTGGCCGCACCGATACCGACCAGCGCAAACCCGCATAACGGCAGGATCCAGCCCGGTAACAGCACCACCATCAGGTAACCGGCGATCCCCAGCACACCGCCCACCACCAGAATTCTTTTGCGTCCCAGCGCGCTGACAATGGCATCGCCGGTCAGGCGCATCAGCGACATTGCGACAGCAAACACCGCAAAGCCCCAGCCTGCATGTTCCAGCGCCAGCCCGCGCTCACGAGTCAGAAATACGCCACCCCAGTCGAGCACCGCACCTTCAGCCATAAAACAGATCATCGCCATCACGGCCATCAGCGCGAGGCGAAAATTCGGCCTCGCTTTAGGTTTGCCCTCAGCCCCGTCTTCCTCATGCGCGCCAAACGGTAACATGCCGCGGAAAGACCAGGCAGTCACGATGACAACCAGCGCCACGGCAAAAAACGTGCTGCCGAGCGGGGAAATACCGGCACTGAGCAGTAACGCGCCGCCACCGGCCCCGGCAATACCGCCGACGCTCCACAGGCAATGAAAGCCAGACATCAGCGGTTTATCCGCTGCCTGTTCGACCAGCGTTCCCTGCACATTGACCGCAACATCAGCCAGACCAATTCCCATGCCGAAAATAAACAGACTCAGCGCCAGCAACCCGATATCACTGAACACCGCCAGCAACGGCAACATCAGGCAATACAACACCACGGCGGCCACAATCACCGCCCGGCAACCGAACCGGCCAATAATCCGACCGGAACCCAGCATCGACAACAGTGACCCCGCGCCCAGGCACAGCAACAGTAATCCGAGATCACCCGCTTCGGAATGCGTACGCAACTGCGCGTAAGGCACCAGCGCCGCCCACAACCCCATCGCCATGCCGGTAACAAAAAATATAGCCCGCGTGGCGACACGTCGGGCAGGACTTCCGGCATGCGCGTTTACACTTACCATTTCAGATGACAGTGACATCAGGTTCCCCCGGCAGAAAATCAATTATTAAAAGACTTTTAATAAGTGGCGAGTATAGAGGTGAGGACAAAAAAAAGTCAATACGGATTACTCGCCGAAAGCGACGTGCAGATTGTAATTATGCAGGGTCAGTTCGGTGATGCCTTGCAGATAATCCTTACGCATGGAGGGGCGGTAAGTCAGTTCAGGCATATGTTGCGCGGGAATATACTGCTGGCAGAGTGCCGTCAGTTGCGGGATCAGCGCTTCGCTGATTTTAGGGCCGGAGAGTGCAATGGTGACCGGGTTGATAATCGCCGTCAGCGAGACAATCACTTTTGCCATCTCCTCCGCCACCGGCAGCGTGTTCAGATGCTCAAACGGCAGGTTGGAAACTTCACCGGCAAACTGGCTTGCGCCCTGTAATACCTGTCCGTTAATCACCATCCCGCATCCGAGACAAGGGACATCCGGCTTAAATACATAGGCAACCGGCGCAGTGACGCCGGCACAACTGCTGCGGTAAAAACCCCAGGCGGTATAGTTCATGTCGTTATCGACTTGCACGTACAGGCCAAAACGGTCACGCAGTTGTTGTTCGATGGCAACACCGGCAAACACCGTGATATCGCAGGTCGCGACGGTGCCTTTCACCACCACACCCGGCAATCCAACGCCCAGCGCTTTAATATTCGGGTAATTTGCCAGCAGCGATTCAATCTGCTGATAAAACGTTGCCAGCATCAGCGGCAAAAAACGAACTTCGCCCTGAGCCAGGCTTTCACCCGTGGCTGAATTCACCGACCAGATAATCTGCGCCGCCGCGTCACTGCCTTGTGCATACAAACTCAGTACGGAGAAGAAGTCCGGGTTATATGCATAGCGCTGCGCCGGACGCCCGCCACGAGAAACTTCCAGTTCCAGCGCCAGTACCTCATGGCGCAAACTCAGTTCATTAAGCACCGCACCACACGTCGCAATGCTCAGCCCGGTAGCAACCGCTAAATCTGCTTTTGTTGCCGACCCCAGTGATTTCAATGCATTAGTGACCAGCACAACATTGTTGATCTTCATTTCACGGGTGGTACGGTTGAGCGGAGTGAACATGTTGCCTCGGGGAATACGGGTAAGAATGAGGGCTAATTTAGCACAAAGTGGAATAATGCTCCGGTTGTCTGACGACAAAAGTCTGCACGCAATGCCATGACCGGCTATAAAAAGTGTTCAGTTTCAATGGAGGCACCCATGATTTCACACATCTGTATCGGCGTTAACGACTTTGAGCGCGCTTACAAATTTTATGCCACGGTGATGGCTGAACTGGGGCATATCCTGAAGTTTTGTGACGATGAAAAACCCTGGGCGGCGTGGATGGCACCTGATGCACCGCGCCCGTTATTTTTGATAGGTAAACCTCTTGATGGCGATACCGCCAGCGCCGGTAACGGCCAGATGGTGGCATTGCTGGCAAAAACACGTCACACGGTTGATCGGATCTATGAATACGCTATCGCCAATGGCGCAAGGGACGAAGGCCAGCCGGGATTACGTCCGCATTATCATGCGGATTATTACGGCGCGTATTTCCGCGACGCCGATGGCAATAAACTGTGTATTTGTTGTCATGAACCGCAGGTCTGAACCCCTTTCCGCATTATTCGACGTTTTGCACAAGTCTGCCGAGTTCAGTCTCGGCTTCCCCTTCGTGATATCCGTTAGTAAAGCAGGCTCCGGTCACGGGTTCGCTGAGATCAGGGAAGTGATAGACCGCATTCACGCACGACGGACCGCCGCCTGAGTGACCTGCCGAGCAGCCGGCTTTTCCCATTGCGCCGCTCATCAGCCCGAGCGCGTAACCGCATTCGGTCCACGGTCGCCCTTCAAGGGCACCGCCGAGCGGGTATGTCACCCGCATGTCAGCCAGCGACGCCGGGCTGAGGAGTTTGCCGGTGAATAAACCGTGCAACAGTCTGGCGGCGTCCCGCACATTGCCTGCCAGACAACCGTGATACACCCAGCCCGGATCGTACTTTCCGGCGGCTTCACAGTGAAGTTGCGCGAACTCTTCGCGCGTGGTGGCAAGAGAAATGCTGGTGAGCCCGAGCGGTGTGGTGATGATGTCTGCCACCAGTTGCGCAAAACTCTGTCCAGACGCGGCTTCAATCTGCTCGCGTGCCAGCATGTAGCCGACATTGGAATAGGACCAGCCTTCACCGGGTGCAAACAGCATGCCTTTGGCTAAGGCGGCATTGAGTAATTTTTGGCGCTCCCAGGGTTGCTCACCGGCAGCGACAGCGTCGTGATAGATTTTCAGCGAGCCGTAATCCGGCAATCCGGCGGTGTGGTTGAGCAGTTGCCGCAGTGTATAAGCCGCGCCGTCAATGCGGCTGTCGGGCTGCAAAACGCCACGTTCACTGAGCTTCAGCGCGCAAATCGCTATCGTGGTTTTGGTGAAACTCCAGTAAGGAAAACGAGCCTCGAAATCCCCTTGCCCCCTTTCTTCCCCTGAGGCTGAAATACAATAAGAATGGAATTGATGCATGACTAACCTCATCGCATGAAAGAAAACGGGCAAGGCCGAAGAATAGCTGATAACAGACTGCTCTGAGTTCCCGGAATGCGCATTCATCTCTCACCGGAGATCGGGTATATTGGTACGCAGATCACAAAAATCCCTTAAAGGAAGACGTCGCACTATGAGTTATCGTTTCACCCTGGCTGCCGTAGCAGCCGTTTTAGCCCTGACAGGATGCGCAAAATCGAAAACCGCCGACCAGGCACCGGCTTTCGATTTTGGCTCCACGCGGGTGACCGTAACGCACGTCCCGACCAAAACCGACGACGGCACCAGGCTGTATGTGACCATTGATGGTAAAGATGCCGGTGCGCTGGGGATTGGCGAGAGTATGGAATTACAACTTCCGGAGGGCAAACATAAAGTCGGCGGCTATGCCCGTTCACTTGTTGGCCGCGTGACCATATCCCCTGTCGAAGTGGCCACTTCGCGCGATGTGATCAGTCATGTAACCTATTCGGTTGCGAACCTCAAACCGACATTCCTTGTTCGCGCATCAACGCCGGTTCCGAAACCGAAGTCAGAATCAATTCCGGCAGAACCCGTTCCGAGCATTCCGAGCATGCCAGCACAAATTGAAGATCCTGCCGCAGCTGAACAGACGCAAACTGTAGCGCCTGCCGCGCCGGTAACGACCCAGCAAACGCAGACTGCCACACCTGCCGCGCCGGTAACGACCCAGCAAACGCAGACTGTAACACCTGCCGCGCCGGTAACGACTCCGCAAACGCAAACTGCAACACCGGTAACCACGCAGGGGACGCAGACGCCGAACATCACCGAACTGACACCCGCCACTCAGTCGCCAGCATCACAAGCAACGCAGGATTCAGCAGCGTCTGTTATCACAGATTTAACCTCCTCCGCTCCGCAAACTTAATCCGCCTTTACCGCCGGTGCCTGATGCACCGGCGGTGACCTGTGGCCTTCCTCAGAATTTCACCACCGCACCCAGCTCAATCACCCGGTTTGGTGGAATATGATAATGTTCCGGCGCACGCAGAGAATTTCGCTGCAACACCTGGAATAGTTTTCCGCGTGCCTTCAGGTACCACGGGCGCGGCTCGCCGAGAATAAAGGTGTCGCGCGACATAAAAAATGAGGTTTCATTCATGTTGCTTTGCAGCCCTTCCAGCCCGCAACGATAAAGGATATCCGTCACATTCGGCTTTTCCCGCCAGCCATAACGGGCGATAACCCGCCAGAATGCCGGTGAAAGCTGTTCGATAATCACCCGCTGTACGTTATGCACATACGGCACATCCTCGGTGACGATAGTCAGTAACACCACGCGCTCATGCAAGATCTTGTTGTGCTTAAGGTTATGCAACAACACCAGCGGCACTTCATATTGCCCGCGCGACATCACCACGGCCGTTCCCGGCACCCGTTGTGGCGGCGCTTTTTCAAGCGAGGTAATCAGAGCCTCCAGCGCTTCCGGATCCTGACGCAAGCGGCGCAGCAACCGCGAACGTTCCGTTTTCCAGGTCAGCATGATCACCAGAATGGTCAGCCCGATTGCCACTGGCAACCAGCCGCCCGAGAAAATTTTGCTCAGGTTGGCCGCAAACAACGGTACATCAATCAGCAACATGGCCGTGATCACCAGGCCGCCAGCCCAGCTTTTCCATCCCCAGTTTTTAATCATCACAATGCCGATCAGTACAGACGTGATCACCATCGTACCGGTGACCACAATACCGTACGCCGAGGCCAGATTACTGGAATGTTTGAAGCTGACGATCGCAATCAGCACGGCAAAATACAGCAGCCAGTTGACGACCGGAATGTAGATTTGCCCCGACTCCACATCGGAGGTGTAAATAATGCGCATCGGCGGCAAATAGCCCATACGCACGGCCTGACGCGTCAGAGAGAACACGCCGGAAATTACCGCCTGCGAAGCAATGACGGTCGCCAGCGTGGCCAGCACCAGCAGCGGAACCAGCGCCCAGTCAGGTGCCAGCAGGAAAAACGGATTCTTAATGGCCGCAGGCTGGCTGAGTAACAACGCGCCCTGCCCGAAATAATTCATCACCAGCGAAGGCCCGACCAGCACAAACCAGGCGATGCGGATGGGTTTCTTACCAAAATGCCCCATATCTGCATATAGCGCTTCGCCACCGGTGACTGAAAGTACCACCATACCGAGTGCGAAAAACGACACGGTTTTGAATTCCACAAAGAAATGCACCGCCCAGTAAGGGTTGAGCGCCTGTAATACGTCAGGATTACGCACGATGCCGCCGATGCCCAGCGCGCCAATCGTGATAAACCATACCACCATCACCGGGGCGAAAATTTTCCCCACGCTACCGGTGCCGTTCTTCTGAATAAAAAACAGCAGCGTCAGAACAGCAATAGAAAACGGAATGATAAAGCGGTCGAGCGATGGCTCGATAATTTCCAGCCCTTCAATCGCCGAAAGCACCGAGATGGCAGGCGTGATAACGCCGTCACCATAGAAGAAGCTGCCGCCGACCAGGCCGATAAACATAATGAACGGGATCCAGCGCGGATTCAGATTGCGGATAGCCAGCGCCATCAGAGTGAGAATGCCGCCCTCCCCGTCGTTATCAGCCCGCATGACGAAACTGATGTATTTAACGGAAACGACCAGCATGAGAAGCCAGAAAATCAATGACAGAAAGCCGAACAGCGCGCTTTGCGTCACGGCGATGCCCGCCTGTCCGGTCAGGCATTCACGCAGGGTATACAACGGGCTGGTACCGATGTCGCCATAGACAACACCGAT
>NZ_JBFUHK010000014.1:0-108627 GCF_056402435.1 Rahnella sp. P4_A8
CTTCCCGGGTACCGATTGTGATCCGCAGGCAGCCGGAAAGTCCCGGTTGCTTGTTCTGGTCACGCAGGATAATGCCCTGATCCCAGAGGTTTTTAAAGACGGCACTTGAAGCGTAGAAGCGGACGAGGACGTAGTTAGTGTCGCTGGCAAAAACCTCTTCAACACAGGCGCATTTTTCCAGTTCTTCCCGCAACCACGCGCGGTTTTCCGTCACTTCAGTCACCCGCTGACGCATTATCGCCAGCCCTTCCGGGCTCAGCGCCTGTGCAGCGATATCGGCTACAGGCGTAGATAAAGGATAAGGCGCGATCACTTTCATTAATAAACCAATCAGGTCGCTGTTGGCGAGCGTGAAGCCGCAGCGCAAACCGGCGAGGGCAAACGCTTTGGACAGCGTGCGCAAAATCGCCAGGTGCGGATATTCCTGCAACCAACCCGACACTGTCGCCTGCGGGCAAAATTCAATATAGGCCTCATCGACCGCTACAATGGCGCGTCCGCGGGTCATTTCCAGCACAGCACGTATCTCTTGCGGATCGATGATATTGCCGGTCGGATTATTCGGGCTGCACACATAAACCAGTTTCACGCCATCCAGCGCGGCTTCAATGGCCGGGAGATCCAAAGACCAGTCGGCTTTTGCGGCCACGGTGCGGCCTTCCACGCCAATTGTCTCGGCGCTGACGCTGTACATGCCGTAAGTCGGCGGGCAATAAAGAATAGCGTCTTTGCCCGGTTCACAGAATGCGCGGATCAACAGTTCAATGCCTTCGTCTGCGCCACGGCTGACCAGCACCTGTTCCGGGTCAACACCCGCATAAGCTGCGTAACGGTTGATGACCAGCGCAGGCTGACATTCCGGATAACGGTTAAAGGTCTGCTGCGTCAGTTCAAACTGTGGCGCGATGGCGTATTCGTTAGCGTTAAGCCACACATCACCGTTGCCGCCGAGACGACGTGCGGACTGATACGGGGTCAGTTCCTGCACATTCTTACGTGCCAGCGCCTGAACGCTGAGGGTGTTTTCATTGCTCATCAGCGTTGCTCCTTTAAAGCGTTAACGCGCAAAGTCACGGCATTTTTGTGTGCGGTCAGTTGTTCAGCCTGCGCCAGGGTTTCGATGGTATTTGCCAGACCGAGCAAACCTTCAGGCGTTAACTGCTGAACGGTCATGCGTTTCTGGAAATCTGCCAGACCGAGGCTGGAACAGGTGGCCGTGTAACCGTAAGTCGGCAAGACGTGGTTGGTGCCGGAAGCGTAATCGCCTGCGGATTCCGGTGACCAGTCACCGAGAAATACTGAACCGGCGCTGGTGATACTGTCGACCAGTTGCTCCGGCTCACGGGTTTGCAGGATCAGGTGCTCCGGACCGTACGCATTGCTGATTTCGATACACTGCGCGATGTCTTTCGCCACAATCAGACGGCTGCTTGCCAGTGCCTGACGGGCAATCTCGCTGCGGGATAATGTCTGCAACTGGCGTTCAACGGCTTCACCAACCGCCTGCGCTATTTTCAAATCCGGCGTCAGCAAAATCACCTGAGAATCGGGGCCGTGTTCTGCCTGAGAAAGCAAATCAGAGGCAACAAAGTCAGGTGTTGCGCCACTGTCGGCAATCACCAGCACTTCTGAAGGCCCGGCTGGCATATCGATTGCCGCGCCGTCCAGGCTCTGACTAACCTGACGCTTGGCTTCGGTGACGTAGGCATTGCCCGGCCCGAAGATTTTCGCCACACGCGGCACGGTTTCGGTGCCAAAGGCCAGCGCGGCAATTGCCTGCGCACCGCCAAGCTGATACACCTCTTCCACGCCACACAGTTGAGCGGCATACAGAATTTCATCGGCAATCGGCGGCGGAGAACACAGCACCACTTTCTGGCATCCGGCAATACGCGCCGGGGTCGCTAACATTAATACGGTGGACACCAGCGGCGCAGAACCGCCCGGAATATACAGACCCACGGACTGAATAGGGCGGGTCAGTTGCTGGCAACGTACGCCGGGCTGGGTTTCGATATCCACCACAGCCAGTTTTTGTGCCTGATGAAAGGTATCGATATTGCGCACGGCATGTGCCATCGCCTGTTTAACGTCCTCACCTAAACGCGCGGCCGCTGCCCCGATTTGCTGTGCAGTGACGCGCAATTCCCGGACTTCAGTTTTATCAAAGCGGGCGCAAAACTCGCGCAGCGCACTGTCACCTTCACTGCGCACGCGGCGCAGGATTTCACTGACAGATTCGGTAATACGGTCAGACGCCGAAATTGCCGGGCGTGTCAGCAGCTCGCGACGCTGTTGTTCGTCGCATTGCTGCCAGTCAATCGGGGTAGTGAACGCGTCAGGCTTCATGGCTTACTCCATCATTTTTTCGATTGGCAGAACCAGAATGGAGCTGGCGCCGAGCGCTTTCAGTTTCTCCATCGTTTCCCAGAACAGGGTTTCGCTGCTGACCATGTGCATGGCCACACGTTGCTGATCGCCTGCCAGCGGCAGAATGGTCGGACGCTCAGCGCCCGGCAGCAGGGCAACGATCTCATCAAGACGCTCACTTGGCGCGTGCAACATAATGTACTTGGATTCGCGTGCCTGAATAACGCCCTGAATACGGGTCATCATTTTGTCGATCAGCAGTTGTTTCTCTTGTGGCATTTCGCCGTCGCGCTGGATAAGACAGGCTTTGGAGCGATAAATCACTTCCACTTCACGCAGGCCGTTGGCTTCGAGCGTGGCGCCGGTAGAGACCAGGTCACAAATCGCATCCGACAAACCGGCGCGCGGGGCGACTTCCACAGAACCGTTCAGCAGGCAGGATTTGAAATCGACGCCTTTTTTATCGAGATATTGCTTGAGCAGGTGCGGATACGAGGTGGCGATGCGGGCGTTTTGCAGGCTTTGCGGACCGGTATACTCCGTGTCCAGTGGCGTCGCCAGTGACAGACGGCAACCGCCAAAATCCAGACGACGCAGGGTGAAATAACGCGGGTCTTCGCCCTGGGCGCGGCGGCTCAGCAACTCTTCTTCCAGCACGTTTTCACCGATGATGCCCAGATCCACCACACCGTCCATCACCAGCCCCGGGATATCGTCATCACGCACGCGCAAAATGTCGATCGGCATGTTTTCTGCGAAGGCGATCAGACGCTGTTCCTGCAGGTTGATTTTGATCCCGCAGCGGGCCAGCAGTTCGCGTGATTCATCGCTCAGGCGACCCGACTTTTGCATTGCTATCCGTAAACGTGTTTTATCCAGCATGATGACCTCAGTTTCTTAATTATTTATCGTAAAAATCGTTTGTTTAAAGGCGTTAACTTCAATCCGTCAGGCCAAAAAAAAAGCCCCCGGAAGAAATCTTCCGGGGGCTATCTCTGCGTTCTGCGCCACTGGAAGATCTAAACAGTCTCCCAGCACCAATCGCCTGAAAGACTAGTCAGGGTGATGGTGATGACGGTGGTTAATCAGAACGTTTGTCATGTCAGTTTCTCAGTATGTTCATTTATATGCCGCGTGATTCAGATTTGAATCATTCGCCACACATATCAAATTCGCTGCCAATAAAACTAAACTATCGGGCGGTAACAGCGCAACCTTTTTTTCCGATGATGAGTTTTTCTTATCTGCAGCAGGGTTTTCATCGAATAAATGAATGATCTGTTAACAGAGGCAGAGAAAACCTTACGCAGGCTGAACCGGGAAAAGGTGACATTTGCTAGTATAAAGGAAGCAGTATCAGCAGTGGGTGATGTGATGCCACATGCCAATGAAACAACGGAGCGAAGTATGAAGAAGGTTTCGATTATCGGACTGGGCTGGCTGGGAATGCCACTGGCGATGGCGCTGGCTTCAAAAGGTTATCAGGTGGTCGGCAGTAAAACCACGCCGGATGGGGTAGATGCCGCCAGAGCCGTGGGGATCGAGTGTTTCCCGCTGGTGTTTACGCCGCAGATGGAATGTGTGGCGGAAGATCTCGATCAGTTGCTGAATGTCGATGCGCTGATTATTACCCTGCCTGCGCGCCGGACGGTGGACGGCAGCGAACTGTACTTCCAGGCGGTACAGCTGTTAACCGACAGCGCGCTGGCGCATAACGTCAAACGCATTATTTTCACCAGCTCGACATCTGTTTACGGTGAAGGAGAGGGTGTGGTGCGTGAGGGGTCGCCGCTTGAACCGGTCACGACCAGCGGAAAGGTGCTCAAAGAACTCGAAAACTGGCTCCATGGTTTACCCAATACGTCTGTCGATGTACTGCGTCTGGCCGGTCTGGTCGGCGGCGATCGCCATCCGGGACGTTTTATGGCCGGAAAGACGCAGGTGAAAGGCGGTCAGCATGGTGTCAACCTGGTGCATCAGGATGATGTGATTGCCGCGATTGCGTTGTTACTCAGTCTGCCGAAAGGCGGCCATACATATAACCTGTGCGCACCTGCTCATCCTGCTAAAGCGGAGTTTTATCCGGCGCTGGCCAGACAGATGGGGCTGGAGCCGCCGACTTTTGCTGAACAAGCTTCAGCACAGAAGGGCAAAATCGTCGATGGTGAGCGAATCTGCAAAGAACTTGGCTTTGAATATCAGCATCCTGATCCGCGAACCATGCCTTTTTAATCACCAAACGCGGTGTAGATAATTTCACGTTATGACCTGCCGGAAATTTCGGCAGGTTGTTAAGTGTCTGCTGCATTAACGTTCGGAAAACCCCTTTCTCATGTGCAGGAAATTATTCATTTATCCTGCAACGCCTATTTTATCCTTCCGTTTAATTAGCCGGTTTAATGGCGGTACATTTTTTAGGCTTGTTGTCTAATATTCTTCTGACAGCGTAGTTAAAAATGCGTTTTAATCGCCAATCTGCAGGTGAAACTGGCGACAGATGCTGGTTTGGTAATAAAATTCCTAGTCGCGCGTTTTTAATTTGCTATTGCGCGGTATAAAGCACTTTTTTAAGCACAATGATTAAAGTTTTCCTGAACAGTTGCCGATAGGTTAAGTTCGGCACCACTATGCCATTCCATCACTTCTTCTTATCAATCCGGCCTTGTTGCTGGATGTTTCCGCGTGTCCGGTCATAAATTATTACAATAATTGTCTTTTTATTTCTTAAACCGCGTGCCTGCTCACGGTTTAAGAACAATTCGCGCTTAATTTCCTCACAAACCATTAGGACAACTCCCCGAAAACCCTTGTGCTGACTGGGTTGGGTGTATTTAGCACAATGATCATGCTATTTGAAATTTCCAGCATAAATAGCTGCATGAGAAGTTATTAATTATTATCTGTGCTGTTCATTTGGCTTTGGTTGGCCTTTGTACAAATTGATCTAAAAAAGGCTAAAAAAGGCTGTCTGAAGAGAGCTTTTTAGACGCTTTTTTACTTTTGGCTTAAAAATGCGCAGATTTTTACGATAAATTGCACTTTCAGAAGCAAAATAAAGTTATAAAGTGTGATCTCCATCACACTTTATTCAAAATTCGTCAACGGTAAGATTGTATGTATAAAGGAAACGGGGTTAGAGTTGCAGCGTAGTAAGATTATTCCTAATAATGTATGTAAAAGCGTTTCACTGAATGAGGCGCCATCACAGCAACGGACTCTGCCAGTACACCAAAACTAAAGTGTTTTTCGATTACTTAGCAGTGCAATTGTCACAATTAATTTAGTTTACATCAGGAACAACTTTGTATTGGCGGTGAAGTAAATACCGCGGGATAAATCTAATAATCATCGTGAGATTTATTAATCAGCCAATGATCCAATTGTTTTGATAGTAAAAAATACTCCTGTCACGCCGGGTAAAACTCTTGCTGCATGGAATATGTCTATCAATCCGCCGTCTTAAAAAAACGGCATCGGTAATGGGGTAGAACAGAATGTCCGAATTGCTTAAGCACATATATGATATCAACCTGTCATATTTACTGTTGGCACAGCGTTTGATTAACGACGAAAAGGCCTCAGCGATGTTTCGCCTGGGGATCGATGACGTTATGGCAGATACCCTGAGACAGCTGACGCTGCCTCAGATGGTGAAGTTAGCTGAAACGAACCAGCTTTTGTGTCAGTTCCGCTTTGATGACAGCAAGACAATTGAACGCTTGACCCAGGAATCGCGGGTGGATGACTTACAACAAATCCATACCGGTATCTTGTTGTCCAGCCATCTGCTGAAAGGCCTGGCCGCGAAAGAAAGCGGCGCGATGAAGAAAAGGGCGTAGCTATGTCTGGTAAAGATGCGTCAACCAAGCCAGCAGAAAAAAGTATTGTTCAGGAAGCACGGGACATTCAGCTGGCTATGGAACTGATTACGCTGGGTGCCAGATTGCAGATGCTGGAAAGCGAAACGCAATTAAGTCGTGGCCGACTGATTAAATTGTACAAAGAGTTGCGAGGAAGTCCTCCCCCGAAAGGCATGTTGCCGTTCTCTACTGACTGGTTCATGACCTGGGAACAGAACATCCATTCCTCCATGTTTTACAACGCTTACTCTTTCCTGCTAAAGAGCGGCCACTGTAATGGCGTGGAGGCGGTGATCAAGGCTTATCGTTTATATCTGGAACAGTGTCCTGAGCAGCCGGGGGAAGCGCCGATCCTTGCGCTGACCCGTGCCTGGACGTTAGTACGTTTTGTCGACAGCGGCATGTTGCAGCTTTCAGCGTGTAACTGCTGTGATGGCTCATTTATTACCCATGCACACCAACCCCGCCACGGGTTTGTTTGCAGTCTTTGCCAGCCCCCGTCCCGAGCAGTAAAAAAACGTAAACTTTCCCCGCAGGTTGCCGATATAACATCTCAAGAGCTGGACGAACAGGTCAAGCACGCAGTTTGAGATAGTTGGGTAGCAGTAAGTCGTTCTGAGCGGTGGCTACCACCGCTCATCAATTCCCCCCTAACATCTCAGCCATTCTCTGACACTTTTTATGCACGTTTCTACGGCACAAATCGGTCAGGCACATGGCGCGCGCTTAACCTCGCCCTAAAACCACATCGAATTAAGGATTCATCGTGCTAGTGATAATAGGTTACATCGTGGTGTTGGGCTCTGTGTTCGGCGGTTTCATGCTCGTCGGCGGTGAGCTGGGCGCGTTATACCAACCCGCAGAATTGCTCATTATTGCCGGTGCCGGCATCGGTGCCTTCTTCGTTGGTAACAACGGCAAAGCGATCAAATCCACCATGCGCGCGTTGCCGCAGTTGTTCCGCGCATCAAAATACAATAAAGCGTTGTATATGGATCTGATGGCGCTGCTTTACCGGGTATTAGCCAAATCACGCCAACAGGGGATGCTGTCGCTGGAAAATGACATCGACAATCCGGCCGAAAGCGACATTTTTGCTAATTATCCGCGCATCCTTGCCGATAAACAGTTAGTCGAATATCTGACTGACTATCTGCGCCTCATGGTCAGCGGCAACATGAATGCCTTTGAAATTGAAGCGCTGATGGACGAGGAAATCGAAACTTACGAGCACGAGAGTGAAGTGCCGGCGAACAGCCTGGCGCTGGTGGGTGACTCACTCCCGGCATTCGGTATCGTCGCTGCGGTAATGGGGATCGTACATACCCTGGCCGCTGCTGACCGACCTGCCGCAGAACTCGGGGCACTGATTGCCCACGCGATGGTCGGGACCTTCCTCGGTATCCTGCTGGCGTACGGTTTTGTTTCTCCGCTGGCCAGCGTGTTACGCCAGAAGAGTGCTGAAAACGCCAAAATGATGCAGTGCATCAAGGTGACTTTGCTATCGAGCATTAACGGTTATGCGCCACAAATTGCCGTCGAATTTGGCCGTAAAACGTTGTACACCTCGGAGCGGCCTTCCTTTATTGAACTGGAGGAACACGTTCGCCAGGTCAAGTCGCCGGGTCAGAAACAAACTGAAGAAGAAAAAGTATGAAGCATCAGAGCCATCCAATCGTTGTTGTACGCAAGAAAAAGAATAAGCACGGCGGAGGGCATCACGGCGGTTCGTGGAAAATTGCTTACGCTGACTTTATGACAGCGATGATGGCTTTCTTTCTGGTGATGTGGCTGATTTCGATCTCCAGCCCTAAAGAACTGGTGCAAATTGCCGAATACTTCCGTACACCCCTTGCGGTGGCGATCACAGGCGGGCCGCGCAGCAGCGATGCTACCAGCCCGATCCCTGGCGGTGGCGAAGACCCGACCGTACAGGACGGGGAAGTCCATAAAATGGAGCAGTCGCAGGGGGCGAGTAAGCGTGAGTCGGACGATTTACAGCGGTTGCAGCAAAAGCTGGAAGACATGCTGGCGTCGGATCCGCGGCTGAAAGATTTACGTCCACACCTGATGATTAACCTGACCGAGCAGGGTTTGCGCATTCAGATTATCGATAGCAAAAACCGCCCGATGTTCCAGCTTGGCAGCGCGATTGTTGAGCCGTACATGCGCGATATCCTCAGGGCGATTGCCCCGGTACTGGATGGTTTTCCGAACAAGATCAGTCTGGCGGGGCATACCGATGACATGCCGTATGCCACAGGTGAACGTGGCTACAGCAACTGGGAACTGTCGACTGAGCGCGCGAATGCTTCACGTCGCGAGATGATGAGCGGCGGCCTCAGCGAAGGGAAAGTCCTGCGGGTGATGGGCATGGGGTCTTCCATGCAACTGAAAAACCATCCGGCAGGTGACGCCATCAACCGTCGTATCAGTATTTTGGTCCTGAACAAACACGCGGAAGAAGCGATTGAACGGGAAAACAGCGAGGGCGAGGCGATCACGATCAGTGACGCTGGCGAGCTGCAAAGACAAGTACAAGGCACACAAAAAGTGCCGGCATTAGCACCAAAAATGAGTTCGGCTCCGGCAGCTCCGGCGTTAGCGCCACAGGCAAACCCGGCACCGGCCACACCAGAGAAAGCACCATCAATACCCGGGATTGAGACGCAGACGCCAGTGACACCCTCGGCAGGCGCTCAACCTGCGACGGCAGCTCCGGCTGCCGCGGCGGGCACGGCACCTGCGACACATTAACAAGCCGCGATTCACAGCAGAGGTGATCACGTGAGCATGGATATTACTGATTTTTATCAGACATTTTTTGATGAAGCAGACGAGTTGCTGGCGGACATGGAACAACATCTGTTGTTACTTGATCCGCAGGCGCCTGACATTGAGCAACTGAATGCGATTTTCCGCGCAGCGCACTCAATCAAAGGCGGTGCAGCCACGTTTGGATTTACGGTTTTACAGGAAACGACTCACTTACTGGAAAACCTGCTCGACGGTGCTCGTCGCGCTGAAATGAGCCTGAGCACCGACATCATCAACCTGTTTCTGGAAACAAAAGACATTATGCAGGAGCAACTCGACGCCTATAAATCTTCCCGGGATCCTGACGCAGAAA
This sequence comes from Rahnella sp. P4_A8, assembly GCF_056402435.1. NCBI lineage: Bacteria > Pseudomonadati > Pseudomonadota > Gammaproteobacteria > Enterobacterales > Yersiniaceae > Rahnella > Rahnella sp. P4_A8. The sequence continues at coordinate 9,361 of NZ_JBFUHK010000014.1, forward strand.
GCTTTGAATATATCTGTGCGGCCCTGAGACAACTGGCCCTCGAAGCGCAACAGGCGCGTGAACCTGTGCCTGATCTTCACGTGGTTGAAGACCAGACAGCGGCACAATCTTTCGCGACAGCGCCGGTTGCACCCGCTGCCGGTAAGGGCGATTTGCGCGTTCGTCTCTCCGGCCTGAAAACACAGGAAATTCCTGTGATGCTGGAGGAACTCGGCAATCTCGGCGAGATAAAAGATCCGGTTCAGACTGATGACAGCGTGGAAGCCACCCTGGTCACCACGGTTAGCGAAGACGACATTATTGCCGTGCTGTGTTTTGTGCTGGAGCCGGAACAAATCAGCTTCACTCACGCCCCGGCAGCGGTTGCTTCTGAGGCCGTTGCGGTTGCCGCATCCGCGCCTGTTGTGGCGGAAGTGGCTGCAGCACCGGCGGTCGTCGCCCGTCAGGCTCCGGTACTGACGGCAGTGCCGAACAGCGAACCGGCGAAAGCCCGTGCACCTAAAGCCCCTGAATCCACCAGCATCCGTGTTGCTGTTGAAAAGGTTGACCAGTTGATCAACCTCGTGGGCGAACTGGTGATCACCCAGTCCATGCTGGCGCAGCGTTCAGATCTGCTGGATCCGGTTGTCCACAGTGACCTGCTCAACAGCATGGGCCAGCTCGAACGTAATGCCCGTGATTTGCAGGAATCGGTGATGTCGATTCGTATGATGCCGATGGAATTCGTGTTCAGCCGCTTCCCGCGTCTGGTGCGAGATCTGGCCAGCAAACTGAATAAGCAAATCGAACTGACACTGCTCGGCAGCTCGACCGAACTGGATAAGAGCCTGATCGAACGTATCATCGATCCGTTAACGCACCTGGTGCGTAACAGTCTGGATCACGGTGTGGAAACGCCGGATGTGCGTATTGCCAATGGTAAAGAACCCACCGGTAACCTGACGCTTTCTGCGGAACATCAGGGTGGCAATATCTGCATCGAAGTGATCGACGATGGTGCCGGTCTGAACCGCGAACGTATTCTGGCGAAAGCCGCATCGCAGGGCATGAACGTCCATGACAACATGAGCGATGAAGAAGTCGGCATGCTGATCTTTGCCGCTGGCTTCTCGACCGCAGAAAAAGTCACTGACGTTTCAGGCCGTGGTGTCGGCATGGACGTGGTGAAACGAAACATTCAGGAAATGGGTGGGCACGTTGAAATCCATTCCCAGCAGGGCAAAGGCACCACCATCCGTATCCTGCTGCCACTGACGCTGGCGATCCTCGACGGGATGTCAGTGAAAGTCGGTAAAGAAGTCTTCATTCTGCCACTGAACGCGGTGATGGAATCTCTGCAACCGCTGTCAGAGGATTTGCATCCGATGGCCGGTGGCGAACGTGTTCTGCAGGTGCGCGGTGAATATCTGCCGCTGGTTGAGTTGTACAACGTCTTTGATGTTGAAGACGCCAAAACCGAAGCCACGCAGGGCATTGTGGTGATTTTGCAGAGTGCAGGGCGTCGCTACGCGTTGCTGGTTGATCAGTTGATTGGTCAGCATCAGGTTGTGGTGAAAAACCTGGAAAGCAACTATCGCAAAGTACCGGGCATTTCCGCCGCCACTATTTTGGGCGACGGCAGTGTGGCGCTGATCGTGGACGTGTCTGCACTGCAGTCACTGAACCGCGATAAATTAGCAACAGGCTCCACCGCCGCATAACAAGCAAAGCTGCCGGTGACCGCAAGGTTGCCGGGTGTGAAAAACTCAGGCCGATTTAAAGATAAAAGCAAAGGTGAACAACATGGCAGGACTTGCAACCGTGGCGAAAATTGCGGGCGAAACAGTAGGTCAGGAATTTCTGATCTTTACTTTAGGCGATGAAGAATACGGCATCGATATCCTCAAAGTGCAGGAAATCCGTGGATACGATCAGGTAACCCGTATTGCTAACACCCCGGCCTTTATTAAAGGTGTCACCAACCTGCGCGGCGTCATCGTGCCGATCCTCGACCTGAGGGTGAAATTCGCTCAGGAAGATGTGATTTACAACGAAAACACGGTGGTGATTGTACTTAACTTCGAAAACCGCGTTGTCGGGATCGTGGTTGACGGCGTATCAGACGTGCTGTCGCTGAGCCAGGATCAGATCCGCCCGGCACCGGAATTCGCCGTGACCATGTCGACGGAGTATCTGACGGGGTTGGGTTCGCTGGGTGACCGTATGTTGATCCTGGTGGATATTGAGAAGCTGCTGAGCAGTGAAGAAATGGCACTCGTTGATAGTGTGACGAAAATTTGATTTTCGTTTTTAAGGTCAAGGTCGTGGGCTCGCCGCCCACACTGGCCCAGAGACCCGCAATCGCGCGGGCCTCTGGACTCCACGCTCTTTTCACTGCGCGCTGTCGCAGGCACGACGGACATGTTCTGTCACCGCAGCGTGTGGCGCAAAATCTTGTCGCTCCGCGATGCCTTCTCCCGGTCCTGAAGCCCCCGGTCTTCAGGCCGCTCCGTTCAGCAAGATTTTTGATCACGCCAGTCTCGATCGAATAAAACCCTCGTTCTGATTCTTCCTGTTAAAAATAAGGGCAGAAGTTTTTTTCTTGCTCGTTCCCCGGCGAAGGGGAAGGCCGGGATGGGGTATTAATGGCATCTCTGAACTGACCCTCTTTTTTGCACTGCTCCTAACTCATTGATTTAATGAGTGCACGCGAACACACAAAAAAAGAGGGTATTTCTGCTAAAACAGGGATAATCTCTTGCCGTTCAAAGCGTAAAGCTGAAAACCCAACAGTTCACTGCCGCACAGGCAGCTTAGAAATGCATCACCAGGGCGGCGGAAGTCCACTGCCGCCAGCCCCCCAAAACTCATCCCACCAAATCCCGTTCAACAAACCCTTTGCGCCATTGTGTCGGCGACGTACCCAGCCGCTGGCGGAAATGATGACGTAAAGTTTCCGGCGAACCGAAACCGGCCTGTTCGGCAACGCGGTCAATACTCAGTGTGCCGTTTTCCAGCAGGGCGCAGGCTTTTTCCAGCCGCACGGTCAGCATCCATTCTCCCGGTGTGGTGCCGGTAGCATCATGGAAGCGGCGCAGGAAGGTGCGGCGGCTCATACCGGCTTGTCTGGCGAGCTGATCAATCACCAGCGGTGTATTGAGATGGCCGCGTAAGTCATCGAGCAAGGGCGCCAGCGTTTTTGTCTGATGCCGTGGTACCGGTTGCTGGATCAACTGAGCCTGATTCCCTTCGCGCAGCGGCGGCGTCACCATGCGGCGCGCTGTACGGTTAGCGACTTCGATACCATAATCACGGCGGATCAGATGCAGACACAAATCGACGCCCGCCGCACCACCGGCAGAGGTGATGATGCTGCCTTCATCGACATAAATCATGCCGTGCTCAACCTGCACGTCAGGGAATTTTTGCGCCAGGACATCGGTGCTGTTCCAGTGCGCCGTCGCGCGTTTACCGTCCAGCAAACCCGCAGCGGCCAACACGAAACTTCCCGCGCAGATCGACACAATTCTTGTCCCGTTGTGATGGGCTTTTTGCAGCGCAGCAATCAGCCGCTCAGACGCCGGTTCGTGAATGCTTCGCCAGCCGGGGATCACAATCGTACCGGCGTCTTTCAGCAGTTCCAGCCCGCCATCCACCACCAGCCGCACGCCGCCTTGCGCGCCGAAAGTCCCTTCTTCTACCGACGCGACGGCTAACTCGTACAGCGGTTCGCCCGTGAGTTCATCGGCACGGCCAAAGGCTTCGACGGCGATGCCAAACTCGAAGGTACACAGACATTCATAAGCCAGCAGCACCAGTCGCCGGTTGGGCGCAGCGGGATGGCGGGAGGAAGATATCGGCGGCAGATCAACTTTTTGCATGAAAGGATAACCCTCAGGTTGGCACGATCTTGACGATACATGGCATACCGGCAGATTTCTACTCTGACGCCAATCTTCCATGCTATGCGTCTCTTATCCCCGCAGGATTTAATCATGAAAAACACACTCGCACTGATGGCGGTTTGTCTGGCCGCCCTGATGTCGGGGCTGGAAATTTCCAGCGTCCCCGTATTATCACCGGTACTCGAACAGGAACTGCATGCCAGTTTCCGCGAGCTTCAGTGGATCATGAACGCTTACACGCTCGCCTGCACCACGGTACTGATGGCGACCGGTACGCTGGCAGACCGCTATGGACGGAAACGTGTTTTTATCATCAGCATTACAGCGTTCGGGCTGACCTCGCTGATGTGCGGTCTCGCCGGTAGCGCGCAATGGCTTATCGCAGGACGTTTTCTTCAGGGACTGAGCGGCGGCGCAATGCTGACCTGCCTGATTGCGATCCTTTCGTCGCAGTTTCCGCAAGGGAAAGCGCGCAGTCAGGCGTTTGCCGCATGGGGGATTACGTTTGGTTTCGGGTTAGGGTTCGGCCCGATCATCGGCGGCACGCTGGTCGCCTGGCTGAGCTGGCGATGGGTGTTTCTGATCCACGTTGTTATCGCCGTACTGACCCTGATTCTGGCGCTGAAAAACGTGGTGGAATCCCGTGACGGACAGGCTAAAAAACTGGATCTGGGGGGATTGATTACCCTTTCGGTCACGGTCTTGGGCGCGACGTTCCTCATTACTCAGGGCAGCAGTCTGGGCTGGAACAGTGTCACAGCAGGCGCCGTTCTGCTGGCTACCGCCGTCAGCGCGGTGATGTTCATCCGCATTGAAAAACGCCATCCGCACCCGATGTTTGATTTTTCGGTCTTCCGCGTCCGGGCATTTTCTGGTGCGCTGATGGGGTCGGTAGGGATGAATTTCAGCTTCTGGCCGCTGATGATTTATCTGCCGGTGTATTATCAGGGCGGGCTGGGTTATGGCAGTGTCGCTACCGGTATGGCACTGCTGGCTTATACGTTACCCACGTTGCTGATGCCACCGCTCGGTGAAAAACTGACAACACGTTTTGGCGCGTCACGTCTGATCCCGCTGGGATTATTCACAATAGGCGCAGGTTTTATGCTGATGCAAATCGCCGTCGTTCATCACCTTAGCCTATTGCCGGGTGCGCTGCTGGCAGGCATTGCGCTGGGGCTGACCAATACACCGGTCACCAACACCACAACCGGCTCTGTTGCGGCCAACCGCGCGGGAATGGCGTCGGGGATTGATATCAGTGCGCGCCTGATTACCCTGGCGATCAACATTGCGCTCATGGGAAACCTGCTGGTGGCGGGAATTGCCGCGAGCCTGAAAAAAGTCATGCCCGCAGCAGGGGAATTATCTTCGCTGGCAGAACGTATTGCAGGCGGCTCAGCCATTGAACCCCTGCAAAGCGGACAGATTGCGCAGGCACTGACTGATGGCTTTGCAGGCATTCTGCTCTATGGCGCGGCAGGCGTATGGGTACTGGCACTTCTCAGTTATTTGCTTTTTAACGGCAGGGGGCGGCGTAAAACGGTGTCTTGCGAGCCGTCCTGAGTTTACAAATCCGCGTTGCATATCGTGCAGCGCGTTTTTGCGTAATGTCTTCCATTTGTCTGAAAAATAATCATTTTCCCTGCGCATCTTTTTACTGAATATGGCGTGATAGCCCTGCGGGACCGGGCTTCACGGAAATAGTCGTGATGCAAAATGATAATTTGATTAAGTACGACAACTGGCGTACATTGAGGGCTCATGAGTTTCAGAGAGATCAAATGGAAGGTGATCGAATGTTTGAAGAATGGAAATATTGAATTTGAGGCAAGACGCGGGATTCAGCTTAAGAATTTGTTAAGTACGGGTGACATCTCGCCCTTTGAAGTGGCTGCCTTAATCGGCAGGGCATCCGGAGATCATTATCAGGTTCGCCCCTGCCATTTTGACAGCAGTATTGATGTCCACATCATCACCGTCAGTAGTGCCGGAGTACCCTGGTACATCAAGTGGTATTTTACAGAGCCCACCAGTGTTTTTATCAGCGTTCATCATTAAGGAAGAATATGATTATTTATAAAGTCGGGGACGAGAAAAAGGCGATGTGTGGTGTCTGTGAGGCTTTTCGCATTGTCAGCTATCAGCTGCGCGATGTGCCGTTTGATGACGGCAGCGGTATGGTGAAAAATATCATTGCGGGCGTATGTAAAACCTGCGACAGCGTTGCGGTGATCCCTTTTCAGTCTGTGCCTGCCATCAAAAAGCAGTTGCAGATACAACGCAAAGCCGTGGAAACCCGTGTGCCTGCGCACATGATTGATCTGCTGAACATGGCGAGTGCGGAATTGGGGGCAACCCCTGATTTCGTACCGTTACTGCTCAAATATTATATTCATCAGCTGGCATCAAACCCTGAAGCGGCCCTGCGCCTGGTGACCTTGCTGACGTCCGAACTGGCGACCGGTCTGGCCAATAAGCGCCTTTCCCTGAAAGGGCGCGAGATCGGTAATGATATCAAAAAACTCAAATCCCTGTCCCAGATCGACAACACCACAGAGTTACTTAAAGGCGTGGTGCTGATGATTCATCACGACCTTCTGGTCAATCCGGATGCCCATCGCATCGCAGTTTTAAAGAGTTTTGTCGCCACCGTTGCCTGATCATTTCCCCCGAAAAAATTTGACCCCCATCACATAAAGTTCCTGTTCTTCCTGCCGATAACTGTTCCAGATAATTCTCATTTGAAAAGGAACAACATGTTTAACCGTATGAAAGTGGTCACGGGCATCGTGATCTTACTGGTGGTCTTCGGTGCTTTACAGTTGGTATCCGGTGGCCTGTTCTTTAAATCGTTAAAGACAGACAAAGATAATTTCACCACGTCTCAGCAAATCCGTTTACAACAGGCAGAATTTAACGCCAGCTGGATTTATCTGCTGCAAACCCGCAACACCCTGAACCGTGCGGGTATCCGTTTCATGCTCGACGCCAACCAGATGGGCAGCGGCGCAACGGTCAAAGAACTGATTGATACCGCCACCAAAGATCTGCAAATCGCCGATCAGCACTTTGCCAGTTATCAAAAAATCCCCGCTGATGCCAGCCAGAACCCGCAATTTGCCGCCGACGCCAAAAAGCAATATCAGGTGCTGCATGACGCGCTTTCGGAACTGATTGAGCTGATTGGTCTGGGGCGTATCAATGACTTCTTCGAACAACCGACTCAGCAGTATCAGGACAACTTCGAAAAAGCTTTCGTCACCTATATCGATCAGAACGACCGTCTGTATAACGAGGCGGTGAAAGTGAGCGAGAATTCCTTCACGCATGCCATATGGATGCTGGGTACCGTGTTGATTGTGCTGGCGATTTTCATCCTGCTGGCCTGGACTGGCGTGCAACGCATCCTGATCCATCCGCTGAAAAATATCGTCGATACCATCCGTAAAATTGCAACCGGTGATCTGACGCACGAAATAGTCGTGAAAAGCCGTAATGAAATCGGCCAGCTTGCCGATAGTCTCAAGTACATGCAGGACGAACTGATCCGCACGGTCTCTGGTGTACGTCATGGCGCTGATGCAATTTACAGCGGTGCGAGCGAGATCTCCGCAGGCAACAGTGATTTATCTTCACGTACTGAACAGCAGGCGTCTGCGCTGGAAGAAACCGCCGCCAGTATGGAACAGCTGACCGCGACCGTGAAACAGAACGCCGAAAACGCCCGTCAGGCCAGCCAGCTGGCACTGAGCGCGTCCGAAACCGCACAGAAGGGCGGGAAAGTGGTAGCAAACGTGGTCGATACCATGAATGACATCGCCAGCAGCTCGAAAAAGATCACCGACATTACCGGTGTGATCGACGGGATTGCTTTCCAGACCAACATTCTGGCGCTGAACGCCGCCGTTGAAGCGGCGCGTGCAGGTGAGCAGGGCCGTGGATTTGCGGTCGTGGCCGGTGAAGTCCGTACCCTGGCGCAACGCAGCGCGCAGGCAGCAAAAGAAATTAAAGGGCTGATTGATGATTCTGTCAGCCGCATTAATACCGGTTCAGTGCTGGCGGAAAGTGCCGGTGAAACCATGCATGACATGGTGAATGCCGTTACGCGTGTGACTGACATTATGGGCGAAATCACCTCGGCATCGGATGAACAAAGCCGCGGGATTGAGCAGGTCGCACAAGCCATCACTGAAATGGATCGGGTGACGCAGCAGAACGCCTCACTGGTTGAAGAATCCGCGTCCGCTTCTGCGGCGCTGGAAGAGCAGGCGAGCCTGCTGACGCAATCAGTGGCCGTGTTTACGCTGAGCCAGACCGCAAATAACAACGTGCGCCAGAATCCGGCATCTTCGGCGAGGCTGTCTCTGTTGACTCCGAACCTTTCTGGTTCTAAAGCCGGTAAGGGTGGAGCGCAGGGAACAGATTTAACCGAAAACTGGGAAACCTTCTAAGCACGTACATAACATCGCGACCCGAAAGAGTCAGGTTTGCCGTTAACGCAAAGGCAGTCCCGAGTATGTAGGGTATAAGAATAAAGGTGCCGGTCTGGGCTGGCACCTAATGAGGTTATCCATGTTTAAGCACATCCGTGTGTCCACCTGCATGTTTTTGTTATTGATAGTGTTCTTTGTTATGCAACTGGTTAACAGCGGGTTATCGCTGCAGGCCGCCCACACGGATAAATTGAATTTTGAGCAGATATCCAACACCGCTGAACAGCGTGATGCGCTCAGCCAGTCCTGGTCTTATCTGTTGCAGACCCGTAATACCCTTAACCGCGCGGCAACGCGTCTGGCGCTGAAACAGCCCCAGGAAAACATCACTCAGCTGATGTCGGATGCCAAAGCCAGCCTGAAAAAGGCCGAAGACGCTTACGCTGCATTTCTGGCTCTGCCCCGCAGAACAGAAAAAGCGGTGGCACTGACTGCTGTGAACAAGGCGAGTTATCAGCAACTGCACGATATGTTGCAGACGCTGACTGAGCTGCTGTCCAGCGGCGACATGAACGGTTTTCTGAACGGTCCGGCGCAAAAGTATCAGGATCAGTTCCAGAAAGATGTCGGTGATTACACTGCCTACGTCAGTGCCCGCTTCGGGGAAGCGCAAACGCAAACCGCAGCGTCTTACCAGAATGTCATGATCAACACCTCCGTCGCCCTTGTTCTGCTGATTGCCCTGACGGTACTGGCGCTGGTGGTGACCCGCCGCATTCTGTTTACTCCGCTGACCATTATGCGCGGACATTTTGACCGCATCGGGGCCGGTGATATCTCTTCGCCCATCGTTGCAGAAGGGCGCTACGAAATTAAAGTCATGCTGGAAAGCCTGCAGCAGATGCAAACGTCGCTGGCAGACACCGTCCGCACCGTGCGTCACGGCGCTGACACCATGTTCTCCGGCCTGAAAGGGATCGCGGCGGGCAACACTGATTTGTCTTCACGGACTGAACAGCAGGCGTCGGCGCTGGAAGAAACCGCAGCGAGCATGGAACAACTGACCGCCACCGTGAAACAGAATGCCGAGAATGCCCGTCAGGCCACGCAACTGGCACGTGATGCGTCGAATACCGCAGAAAAAGGCGGTGAACTGACCGGCAACGTGGTGAAAACCATGAATGATATTGCAGGCAGCTCGAAGAAAATCAGCGCAATCACCAGCGTCATTGATGGCATTGCGTTCCAGACCAACATTCTGGCACTGAACGCGGCGGTTGAAGCGGCACGTGCCGGTGAGCAGGGCCGTGGATTTGCGGTCGTGGCCGGTGAAGTACGAACCCTGGCACAACGCAGCGCACAGGCCGCGAAAGAAATCAAAGCACTGATAGATGAATCTGTCAGCCGCGTCAGTCAGGGTTCCCAACTGGTTGAATCCGCCGGAAATACCATGGATGACATCGTTCGTGCTGTCACCCGCGTAACTGACATCATGGGCGAAATCGCCTCGGCGTCTGACGAACAAAGTCGTGGCATCGAACAGGTATCGATTGCCGTGACCCAAATGGATCAGGTTACACAGCAAAACGCCACGCTGGTTCAGCAGGCCGCTTCTTCCACGCATGCGCTGGAAATCGAGTCTGAAAATCTGACCCGTGCGGTATCGGTGTTTCGCCTTGCCACCACTGACGGCGCAGGTCAACGCCGCAGCGGACTGGCTCAGGGCCTGACATCCCGCCAGGTGGCCCAACCCGCATTACTTCCGGCAACCGCAGGCGCGGTATCGGCAGATAACTGGGAAACATTCTGATACCAGATGAAGAGTGAATTGGGTACCCGTTACACCACCTGTCCCTCTAATGGAGCTGCACCATGAATCAACCAGGCTCGCCAATGAGTGCTGATAACACTTCGATCATGGCACAGATGATCCAGCGTTTACCGCTGTCCGATACCCATTTCCGCCGGATAAGTGAGCTTATCTATCAGCGCGCGGGTATTGTGCTGGCGGATCACAAACGCGAAATGGTCTACAACCGCCTGGTCCGGCGGTTGCGGATACTCGGGCTTAATGATTTCACCAGTTATATGGCGCTGCTGGAAAACGACAGCAACAGTCCGGAATGGCAGGCGTTTATTAATGCGCTGACCACCAACCTGACGGCGTTTTTCCGCGAAGCGCATCACTTCCCGATCCTGGCAGAACATGCCCGTTCGCGTCCGAACAGTTACAGCGTCTGGAGCACGGCGGCGTCGACCGGCGAAGAACCCTATTCCATCGCCATGACGCTGAGTGAAGCGCTGGGGCCGCGGATGGCAAGCTGCCGCATTCAGGCCAGTGATATCGATACGCAGGTGCTTGAGAAAGCCACCGCCGGGGTTTACCGCCTCGAAGAACTGCGCACGCTCAGCCCGCAGCAGTTACAGAAATTTTTCCTCAAAGGCACAGGCCCGCACAGTGGCCTGGTGCGTGTGCGTCCCGAACTGGCGCAGATGGTGGCTTTCCAGCAACTGAATCTGCTGGCGAACCAGTGGCAGCTGAACGGTCCGTTTGATGCAATTTTCTGCCGTAATGTGATGATTTATTTCGATAAAGAAACGCAGGAGAAAATTTTACGCCGATTTGTTCCGTTACTTAAACCGGGTGGTCTGATGTTTGCCGGACACTCCGAAAACTTCAGCCAAATCAGCCGGGAATTTTATTTGCGCGGTCAGACTGTCTATGGCCTCGCCAAGGAGAGGTAATGAATAAAATCAGAGTGTTGAGCGTCGATGACTCGGCGTTAATGCGTCAGCTGATGACGGAAATCATCAACAGCCATCCGGATATGGAAATGGTCGCGACCGCCCCCGATCCGCTGGTGGCGCGTGATCTCATCAAGAAATTTAACCCGGACGTGCTGACGCTGGATGTTGAAATGCCGCGTATGGACGGCCTGGATTTTCTCGAAAAGCTGATGCGTCTGCGTCCGATGCCGGTGGTGATGGTCTCCTCACTGACCGGCAAAGGCTCGGAAATTACCCTGCGTGCACTGGAGCTTGGCGCGATTGACTTTGTGACCAAACCGCAACTGGGTATCCGTGAAGGTATGCTGGCCTACAGCGAGATGATTGCCGATAAAATCCGCACGGCCTCAAAAGCGCGTCTGAACAAAAGCGTCAACATTGATCAGCCGCGTATTCTCAGCCATACGCCGCTGCTGAGCAGTGAAAAACTGATTGCCATCGGCTCATCAACGGGCGGCACAGAGGCTATCCGCCACGTGCTGCAACCGCTGCCGCCGACCTGTCCGGCGCTGATGATTACCCAGCATATGCCACCGGGTTTCACCCGTTCTTTCGCCGACCGTCTGAACAAGTTATGTCAGATCACGGTGAAAGAAGCGGAAGACGGAGAGCGTGTTTTGCCGGGCCATGCGTATATCGCACCGGGTGACAGACATATGGAACTCACGCGCAGTGGCGCCAACTACCAGGTTAAGTTGAACGACGGTCCGGCGGTGAACCGCCATCGTCCGTCGGTCGACGTTTTATTCCGTTCGGTGGCGCAGTTTGCCGGACGCAATGCCGTTGGGGTGATCCTGACGGGAATGGGCAATGACGGCGCCGCCGGCATGCTTGAGATGCACCGGGCAGGGGCTTACACCCTTGCACAAAACGAAGCCAGTTGTGTGGTGTTCGGTATGCCCCGTGAGGCTATCGCCACCGGTGGCGTAAACGAAGTGGTGGATCTCAGCCAAATCAGCCAGCGGATGCTGGCGCAAATATCAGCCGGTCAGGCATTACGTATTTAATTTTTCAGCCTTGTGCTGGGTAGCAAACCTTAGGAGTAGATAAAACATGGCCGATCCAAATCTGAGATTTCTGGTAGTAGACGATTTCTCTACCATGCGTCGTATCGTGCGCAACCTGCTGAAAGAGCTGGGCTTCAACAACGTTGAAGAAGCAGAAGACGGTGTTGATGCGCTGAACAAACTGCGCGCCGGGGGTTTTGACTTCGTGGTATCCGACTGGAACATGCCCAACATGGACGGTCTGGATCTGCTGAAAACCATCCGTGCTGACGCTGCGCTGGGCAAGTTGCCGGTGCTGATGGTAACCGCAGAAGCGAAGAAAGAAAACATCGTCGCCGCCGCACAGGCCGGGGCCAGTGGTTATGTGGTTAAACCCTTTACCGCCGCCACGCTGGAAGAAAAACTGGGCAAAATCTTCGAAAAACTGGGCATGTAGGAGTCCGTATATGGCAGAGATACCAATGCCTGCAAATGATGCAGCAACCGCGGGCGAAATTATCGCCCGCATTGGGCAACTGACCCGTATGTTGCGTGACAGCATGCGTGAACTTGGTCTGGATCAGGCCATTGCTCAGGCAGCCGAAGCAATTCCGGATGCCCGCGATCGTCTTGATTATGTTGTCACCATGACGGCTCAGGCGGCTGAACGCGCCCTGAACTGTGTTGAGGCTGCGCAGCCTCGTCAGAACAAACTTGAATCTGCCGCGAAGAAACTTGATAAGCGTTGGGATGAATGGTTTGAAAATCCGATTGAATTATCGGATGCCCGCGAGCTGGTCACGGACACCCGCAGCTACCTGAAAGAAATCCCTGAGCACACCAGTTTTACCAATGCTCAGTTGATGGAAATCATGATGGCACAGGACTTCCAGGATCTGACCGGTCAGGTCATTAAACGCATGATGACCGTGGTACAGGAAATCGAAAATCAGCTGTTAATGGTGCTGATGGAAAATATTCCTGAACAACAGGCTAAAGCGAAGCGTGAAAATGACAGCCTGCTGAACGGCCCGCAACTCGATTCCAACGGTGTCGGTGTTGTGGCCTCACAAGAACAGGTAGACGATCTGCTGGATTCATTAGGTTTTTGATGTGCCAGCACGTCAGCAATAAACACCTCTCCGTCTCGCACTGAGGGGTGTTTTCCTTATCTGGAATTTTTACAAATAAATTCATCTGCTGAATAGCCGCCATTTTTCCTCTCTAATTCACCAATAAGACTTCGCCGCTTTTGTCATGCTATCCCTGCGTCATTGAATCTGTAGCGTCGTTCGTTCACCCGAATCACTGACTCATATCAGCTCATCGGGATCCTCTCGCTTGCTGCCTTGCTACAACTCCAGTGACGTTGGGAGTTTGCATGAAATTGTGCCCGTCGTGTTTTACATGCCGGGTAAACCCTGACAGGAACCGCCGGTGGCTGAAGAAAGCGATCTCGAAAAAAGTGAGGCCCCCACCGCACACCGGCTTGAAAAAGCGCGTGAGGAAGGGCAGATACCGCGCTCGCGCGAACTGACCTCAATTCTGATGCTGGGAGGCGGCTTAACGCTGCTGTGGATGTCGGGCGAATCTATGGCGCGGCAGCTTGGCGTGATGATTTCGCAAGGTCTTAAGTTTGATCACGGCATGGTCAGCGATGACCGGCAGGTTTTGCAGCAGATGGCGACGCTGCTGGGCCGCGCAGTCTGGGCATTATTGCCGGTGATCGGCGGCCTGATTTTGATCGCACTCGCCGCGCCGCTGTTACTCGGCGGCCTGATGTTCAGCGGTAAATCCTTTGAGTTCAAGTTCAGCCGTATGGATCCGATTGCCGGTTTGAAACGTTTATTTTCCGGTCAGGTGCTGGCGGAGCTGCTGAAAGCCGTTCTTAAAGCCTTGCTGGTCGGCACCGTCGCCGGGTTGTATTTGTGGCATAAATGGCCGGACATGATGCGCCTCATGGCGCAACCGACCATTCCGGCGCTGGGTGAAGCACTGAACATGGTGGTATTCTGCGGGCTGATGGTGGTACTGGGATTAACGCCGATGGTGGGTTTCGACGTGTTCTGGCAAATCTGGAGCAACCTGAAAAAGCTGCGTATGAGCAAGCAGGATATCCGCGACGAACATAAAAGTCAGGAAGGTGACCCGCACGTTAAAGGGCGTATCCGCCAGCAGCAACGTGCAATGGCCAGGCGTCGCATGATGGCCGATGTGCCCAAAGCAGACGTTATCGTGACCAACCCGACGCACTACGCCGTTGCGCTGCAATACAGTGAAAACAAAATGAGTGCACCGAAAGTACTGGCGAAAGGCGCGGGAGACGTGGCGCTGCGTATCAGGGAACTCGGTGTCGAGCACAAAATTCCGATGCTGGAAGCGCCGCCTCTGGCGCGTGCGCTTTACCGGCACAGTGACATTGGTCAGCAAATTCCGGCGACGCTGTATGCCGCCGTGGCTGAAGTTCTGGCCTGGGTTTATCAGCTGAAACGCTGGAAGCGCGAAGGCGGGCTGATCCCGAAAAAACCTCAACATTTACCAGTCCCTGAAGGTCTGGATTTTGCAGCAGGAGAGAGTGATACCCATGGCTAATCTGGCCGCGATACTGCGTTTACCCGCCAACTTTAAGTCCGGACAATGGCAGGTACTGGCAGGCCCAATTCTTATCCTGATCATCCTGTCGATGATGGTGTTGCCGTTACCACCGTTCATCCTTGACCTGCTGTTCACCTTTAACATTGCGTTATCCATCATGGTGTTGCTGGTGGCAATGTTTACCCAGCGCACGCTGGATTTCGCGGCATTCCCGACCATTCTGCTGTTTTCCACCTTATTACGCCTGTCGCTGAACGTTGCCTCAACCCGTGTGATCCTGCTGGAAGGGCATACCGGCGGCGCGGCCGCGGGGCGGGTGATTGAAGCCTTCGGTCACTTCCTGGTCGGCGGCAACTTCGCCATCGGTATCGTGGTGTTTATCATCCTGGTGCTGATCAACTTCATGGTTATCACCAAAGGTGCCGGGCGTATTGCCGAAGTGGGCGCGCGTTTTGTGCTTGACGGGATGCCCGGCAAACAGATGGCGATTGACGCGGATCTGAACGCCGGTCTGATTGGCGAAGACGAAGCGAAAAAACGCCGCAGCGACGTGACGCAGGAAGCGGACTTCTACGGTTCAATGGACGGTGCAAGTAAATTCGTGCGGGGTGACGCCGTTGCCGGTCTGATGATCATGATCATCAACGTCGTCGGCGGCCTGCTGGTGGGTGTGTTGCAACACGGTATGGATCTCGGCCATGCGGCTGAAAGTTATACGCTGCTGACCATCGGTGACGGTCTGGTTGCGCAGATCCCGGCGCTGGTTATCTCTACTGCAGCCGGTGTTATCGTCACCCGCGTCGGCACCAACGAAGACGTCGGCGAGCAGATGGTGACCCAGTTGTTCCGCAATCCGCGCGTCATGATGCTGAGTGCCGGTGTTCTGGGGTTACTCGGTATGGTGCCGGGCATGCCGAACTTTGTCTTCCTGATGTTCACCGCCGGGCTGCTGGCGCTGGCGTGGTGGACTCGCGGTCAGGAGCTGAAAAAACCGGCCACCGCAGCGGCCGCACCGGCCGTGGCAGACAACGGTAAACAAATGGTAGAAGCCAGCTGGCAGGACGTTCAGCTTGAAGACCCGCTGGGTATGGAAGTGGGCTACCGTCTGATCCCGATGGTGGACTTCGCCCAAAACGGCGAGCTGCTGGGACGTATCCGCAGTATCCGTAAAAAATTCGCACAGGAAATGGGCTATCTGCCGCCGGTTATTCATATTCGCGATAACCTCGAACTGCCACCAGCAGGCTACCGTATCCTGATGAAAGGCGTGGAAATCGGTACGGGTGCGGCGCATCCGGGCCGCTGGATGGCGATCAACCCGGGCAGCGCGATTGGCGAATTGCCAGGCGAAGCGACGGTTGATCCGGCATTCGGGCTGGCGGCGGTCTGGATTGAACCTGCTATGCGTGAGCAGGCGCAAATTCAGGGTTATACCGTGGTGGAAGCCAGTACCGTGGTCGCAACGCATCTGAATCACCTGATCAGCATGCACGCCAAAGAGCTGTTTGGCCGTCAGGAAACGCAGGAACTGATGGAACGTGTCACCAAAGAAATGCCGAAGCTGACGGAAGATTTCATTCCGGGCATCATTTCTCTGACCAATATGCACAAAGTGTTGCAGAACCTGTTATCTGAACGCGTTTCGATCCGCGATATGCGCACCATTGTTGAAACACTGGCGGAATATGCCCCGAACCAGCCGGATCCTAACGAACTGACGTCCGTGGTGCGTGTTGCGCTCGGCAGGGCGATTACCCAGCAGTGGTTCCCGGGCAGCGGTGAAGTGCAGGTTATCGGACTGGATACCTCCCTGGAACGTCTGCTGTTACAGGCGCTGCAAAGCGGCGGTGGTCTGGAACCGGGTCTGGCTGAACGTTTGCTGACTCAGTCCGAGGCGGCATTACAACGTCAGGATATGCTCAGCGCGCCACCGGTTCTGCTGGTGAATCACGCACTGCGTCCGCTGTTGTCACGCTTCCTGCGCCGTTCACTGCCCAATATCGTCGTGATGTCGAATCTGGAAATGAGCGACAGCCGCCAGATCCGCATGACCGCCACCATCGGCGGTGAATAACATGCGCCGCGCCACACTGTTGTTGCTGACCACACTGAGCCTGCCCGCGCTGGCCGCGTCCGGTTCATGGTCCGATACCCAGCGCGGCGTGGTGCTGCAAAACCGTGGCGTGATGATGTCGTCGGGCGCGTTAGCACCACCGGCATCCGCGCCCGTGCGCAGTTCAGGTTCCGCAACCATCACAACCCTAAGCTGGAAATATGAAGTGCTCGGCGCAAGACCCGCCGGTTTACAGGTCAGACTCTGCAACACCATGAATCACTGCATCAATCTGGACGCCGAAGGCGGGGTGACAAAATCGTTTTACGGCCAGTCCGCCACTTCACCATTAAGACTGGTTTATTTTGTCCCCGGCGCTGGCGCAATGAATACGCCGCTGCGGGTGATCAGTAATGAAGTGATCGTGAACTATAAGTAAGCCCTCCACCGGCTCTAGTAATCCCTGAAAACCTTCCGGACGCCGTCTCCCATTCTCAATGTTTGCCCATTTTATCTGTATGGATGTTCAGCTATCACCGGAACTCATCTGGCCGGGTCGCTACACCAGGATCACCTGTAACTGAGAACGGCTCCCTCCCCTGCGAAGGGGAGGGTTGGGGTGGGGTATTAAATAAAAATCAATATGTTGAAGTTTGCACTGACCAGGTGTTAGCCCTTAAAACCCCCTCCCAACCTCCCCCTTCGCAGGGGGAGGAGCCAGGCAAACCGCGCTGACAACTTATCTGAACCGGGGGCAGGGCAAAGCCCAGCAGGCAAGCCATTCTGCTCATCAGACGGGTGGAAAAAATCGGAATAAATCAGAAGACTGGCTAATCTGACAGAGGTATCAGCAGAAGTCGGGATGTGAATCGCGGGGGAAATACGAATACGGAGGGGAAACCGTTCCCCTCGTCTGGCGTTAAACGGAGATCTTCCTGACGGTTTGCCCCGATACGGTTTCCTGCCCGTTCGGTCCGTAGAATTTCTGCGTCTGACTGGCGTTAAGGATCGCCAGCGCCTCGGTGTTATAGGCGATTTGTTTGCCCAGTAACATGCCGTTGTGACGATTTATCTGACTCAGCCTGGCGGTCATTTGCACAATATCTTGCCACATCGCGGCGATTTCCGGCTGACTCTGCCCTTGTGGATCTGAGTAGGGTGCGGTTTGTCTGAGGCGTTCGTCATGCTGACGACGCTGTTTATCAAGATAGTCTACCGTGGCTAACAATGAACTTTTCTGCTCGGTTATATGCTGCAAGGCTGCACCATTTACGCGGCCAGAGCACAGTATCGTTTGTTCGTGATTAATCACCTGATCCAGCGCTTGCAACGTTTCAACCAAGGTAGTCATGGTCTTGATAAAGTTCTTCATCGG
The DNA here is from genome assembly GCF_056402435.1 of Rahnella sp. P4_A8. NCBI lineage: Bacteria > Pseudomonadati > Pseudomonadota > Gammaproteobacteria > Enterobacterales > Yersiniaceae > Rahnella > Rahnella sp. P4_A8. Next base: position 27,477 of record NZ_JBFUHK010000014.1, read on the forward strand.
GCCTTATTACCTTCCAACTTTTTGTCTTCACACTGAGGTCTTCAGCTTAAAGACCTTTGAGATAATCCTGCGTGTCCTGTAACAAAGCATCAGCGATTTTGCCGGTATCCATCGTCAGTTTACCGTCGCGGATAGCTTGTTTCAGTTCTTCGACACGTGCCGTGTTAATGTCCTGCGCACTTGACTGAGTCAGAGATGCCTGTGCTGAACTCAGGGTCACCGCCGTACCGCTGGTGGTGGTGCCAGAAACAGTGCCTTCTTTACGCGTGTTCTGTACTGAAGCTTCAGACGGTTCGCGTTGCTGGATCGAGGTTAAAGGTGAAACACCTTGAGTACGATCGATAGCCATAAATTTCTTCTCCAGTATGGGGATCAGGGTTTTGAACATCTCATGAAAACCCTTAAAAATGCCGTCGCGGACGACTCTGATACGTGTGTTATCGACATGTGGCGAAATAACTTTAGCTTTTATTGCAGCTTTTTGCAGAACAACGGCTGCACTTTAGGATTATATCGTCACTGTCACAGACCCATCTGAGCCTACTGTTCCGTTCACAATTGCACCTGACGGCATTCTGATCCGCACTGATTCATTCGCTGCAGCATTGTTCATCGCCTTACCGGCACTCGATACATTAAAACCACTGCCTGTTGCCTGAACCTGAACTTCCTGCCCCGCATGCACCATCCACGGACGGCGCAGCATGGATAAGGTTAACGGCTGGCCGATGCTGATGTTTCGCAGCGTGATGCCATTCACCGCCTGTTGACTGTCAAGAATGGTTTTCGGTGGCAGCAGATCCAGTCGCCCGGTTTTTTGTTGCATATCGGTTTGTGTCAGGTGAGCGCCCGCTGGCACGTTCTTCGCCGCCACCCAGTACGTTCCGCTGACCTGCACTTTGGTCTGTATGTAACTTTTCTTGCCGTTACAGTTCACCGCCACGGAGACATTGCCCCAGGTGCGACTGTTCGGTGAAAGCATAAATTGTGGTGATAAACATTGGGGCTGACGCGCCGCCGGGGTGTTCACGACCACGGTCACCTGCATTCCGCTTTCAGCATATTGCTGGCGGAAGAACTGCTGAATTTGCGAGGACAGCAGTGTATCGCTATTGGACGAGGCAGGCACGCTTTTGACTTGCACTGGCAAAGACTGCGCATAGCTCACAGCACCAGACGTCGCACCGGTCATGATGCAGCCCAGCGTAATGCCTGTACGACATATTTTCAGCATGTTCATTCGCGTTTTACCTTTGTGCCAACCTACTACTGGCCACAAGTCTACGCTCACTTTGCAATTCCTAAAGGGACAAATAGCGCCCGATTTCATGCTTATTCAGACGATAGCCAGTTGACACTCGCATTTATGCTGTCGACTCCAAAATCTCACTTTGCGGAGGGCGCATGCTCGACAAATTGAACGCCGCACTACAGTTCCAACAGGAAGCGCTCAACCTGCGCGCCCAGCGGCAAGAAATTCTTTCAGCCAATATCGCTAACGCCGACACCCCAGGGTATCAGGCGCGCGATATCGATTTTGCCAGTCAGTTGCAGAAGGTGATGGAGCAGGGGCGTGCAAGCGGCAGCGGCATCTCCTTGTCTCTGACGTCTGACCGCCATATCCCGGCGTCCAACGTACAGCCTGCAGATATGGATCTGATGTACCGGATCCCTGACCAGCCATCGGCAGATGGCAACACGGTCGATATGGACCGTGAACGTACCAATTTTGCGGATAACAGCGTGCGCTATCAGACCGATTTGACCGTTCTCGGCGGGCAAATCAAAGGGATGATGTCGGTGCTGCAAGGATAATAGCCCATGTCAATGCTTGGTATTTTTGATATCGCCGGTTCTGCGCTGGCCGCGCAGTCTCAGCGCCTGAACGTCAGCGCCAGTAACATGGCCAACGCCGACAGCGTCACCGGCCCGGATGGTAAGCCGTATAAAGCGAAGCAGGTGGTTTTCCAGGTGGATGCGGCACCGGGTCAGGAAACCGGCGGCGTGAAAGTGGCGCAGGTCGTTGATGACCCGGCACCCATGCGCATGGTGTATGAGCCGGGCAATCCGATGGCGGATGCAAAAGGCTATGTGCAGATGCCAAACGTAGATGTGGTCAGCGAAATGGTGAACACCATCTCCGCTTCCCGCAGTTATCAGGCCAACGTCGAAGTGCTTAACACCACCAAGTCGTTGATGATGAAAACCCTCACTCTGGGGCAATAGCGGAGCGAATCATGGCAATTACCACGTCGATTAATGACACCACTGATAACACCACGATCGCCAGCACCAGTTCCGGTGGTTCGTCCACAACCGGAACCAGTTCTGCGGATGATTTATCCAGCAGTTTCCTGACCCTGCTGGTCGCCCAGCTGAAAAACCAGGATCCCACCAATCCGATGGATAACAGTCAGCTGACCAGTCAGCTGGCGCAGATCAGCACCGTCAGCGGGATTGAAAAACTCAATACCACGCTGGGCAGCATTTCCGGACAAATCACCAGTGGTTCATCTGTTCAGGCAAGTTCATTGATCGGTCACGGCGTGATGGTGTCCGGCAGCGCAATTCTGGTCGGCAGTGACACTGATGGCACTGTCAGCACCACGCCATTCGGATTTGAACTGGAAACGGCCTCCGATACCACCACCGCTACAGTCAGCGACGCCACCGGTAAAGTGGTGAAAACCATCACACTGGGCTCCCAGACTGCCGGTGTGCACAGCTATACCTGGGACGGTACACAGGACGATGGCACCAAAGCACCGGATGGCAGCTACACCTTTAGCATCAATGCCCTGAACAATGGTCAGCAAATGGTGGCAACACCGCTGAACTATGCGCTGGTCAATGGTGTAACGACAGATTCAGCCGGGAATACCGCGTTGGATCTGGGCGTACGCGGAACCGCGAAAGTCGATTCTGTACGCCAGATTTTGTAAGTGAGTCACTCAGACCGCTCCCTCCCCTTCGCCGGGGCAGGAGCTAAAAACACTACACACAGTACAATGGAGCTAACATGAGCTTTTCCCAAGCAGTCAGCGGCCTGAGCGCGGCATCGACTAACCTCGATGTGATTGGTAACAACATTGCCAACTCCGCGACCGTCGGTTTTAAAACAGCCACCGCCTCTTTTGCCGATATGTTTGCCGGTTCCCAAACCGGTATGGGCGTTAAAGTCGCCGCTGTCACTCAGAACTTCAATGACGGTACGACCACCAACACCTCCCGCGGTCTGGATGTGGCCCTGAGCGGCAACGGTTTCTTCCGTCTGACGGACACCAGTGGCGCGGTTTATTACTCCCGCAATGGTCAGTTCTCACTGGATGCCAACCGTAATCTGGTGAACATGCAGGGTCTGAGTGTCACCGGTTTTCCGGCCACCGGCACCCCCCCGACTATCGCCGCAGGCGCACAGCCGGTTGCCCTGAACATCCCGACCACCCTGATGAGCGCAAAAGCCACCACGGTGGGTACGATGGTGGCCAACCTGAACTCAACGGATACCGCGATCCCGGCCGCCAAAACGTTCAGCAGCAGCGATGACACCAGCTACAACTACGTCAACAGCATCACCACCTATGACTCACAGGGTAATGCTCACGATAACAACGTCTACTTCGTGAAAACCTCTGCGAACAACTGGGATGTTTACGCGCAAGACGGCAGCGTCACAGGTTCAACAGCTGGCAAAATTGGTGCAATGCAATTTGATACCAGTGGTGCGCTGGTGAGTACCACTAACGCCGCAGGCGTCGCCAATGCCGGTCTGGCACTGACGTTGCCAATGAACACCGCGACTAACGGGACGGTGACGCCACAAACCGTTTCCCTGGATTTCACCGGCAGTATCCAGCAGAGCACCGGCAGCGACAGCATCGGTTCCCAGACTCAGGATGGTTATGCAGCGGGTCAGATGACCGGTTACACCATCAATGACGACGGCACAATCTCCGGCACTTACTCCAACAACAAAACCCAGTTACTGGGCCAGATTGTGCTGAGTAACTTCTCTAACCCGGAAGGTTTGAAATCTGAAGGCGACAACGTGTGGACGGCTACCGCGTCTTCCGGCCAGGCTGTAACCGGTATCGCGGGTCAGGGCGGTTTAGCGTCAATGACCAGCGGCGCGCTGGAATCTTCCAACGTCGATCTGAGTGCGGAACTGGTCAACATGATTGTTGCTCAGCGTAACTACCAGTCGAATGCGCAGACCATCAAAACTCAGGACTCCATCCTGAACACGCTGGTTAACCTGCGTTAATACGCGTTTTATCACCTGAGAACAGGGCAGCATTATGGATCACGCTATCTACACCGCAGGCGGCGCGGCCAGCCAGACGCTGGTTCAGCAGTCTGTGACGTCGAGTAACCTGGCTAACGCCAATACACCGGGCTTCCGCTCGCAGCTTTTAGCGATGCGCGCAGTGCCGGTAGACGGTGAAAGCCTGCAAACCCGCACGCTGGTCACGGCATCCACGCCGGGCGCAGATATGACGCAGGGCAAGCTGAACTACACCGGCCGTCCGCTGGATGTGGCTTTACAGCAGGACGGTTTCCTTGCGGTGCAGATGCCTGATGGCTCTGAAGCCTATACCCGTAACGGTGACATGCAAGTGTCACCGACTAACCAGCTGACCGTTCAGGGTCATCCGGTGATGGGGGATAACGGCCCGATTGAAGTTCCGCCGAATTCTCAGCTCACGGTTTCTGCGGACGGGACCATTGCCGTGCTTGAAGCCAGTGCTGACCCCAACACCATGGGCCAGCTCGGTAAGCTCAAGCTGGTGAAAGCGGCCAACAATGAAGTCACCCGTGGCGATGATGGTATGTTCCGGCCAACGCCGGCGACCGTTCAGGCACGGGGTGCGGCTTTACAGCCTGACCCGACTATTCACGTTATGCCCGGAACGCTTGAGGGCAGTAACGCGGATCCGGTTTCAACCATGGTTGACATGATCGCCAACGCCCGCCGCTTTGAGATGCAGATGAAAGTCATCCACAGCGTCGATGAAAATGAACAGAGTGCCAACAATCTGCTGTCAATGAGCTGATGATGGCAGAGGAGTAATGACATGATCCCATCGCTGTATATTGCGAAAACCGGTCTGGATGCCCAGCAGACCAATATGGATGTAATCGCCAACAACCTGGCGAACGTCAGCACCAACGGTTTTAAACGCCAGCGTGCGGTATTTGAAGACCTGCTTTACCAGACAGTCCGTCAGCCTGGTGCGCAGTCTTCTGAGCAAACCAACCTGCCATCCGGTTTACAGATTGGTACCGGTGTGCGTCCTGTTTCTACTGAGCGTTTGTTCTCGCAGGGCAACCTGTCGCAGACCAGCAACAGCAAAGACATTGCCGTCAAAGGGGAAGGTTTCTTCCAGGTTCAGTTGCCGGACGGCACGACGGCCTATACCCGTGACGGGTCTTTCCAGGTTGACCAGAACGGTCAGCTGGTGACCTCCAGTGGTTATCAGGTTATTCCTGCGATCACCGTTCCGGCGAATGCGCTGAGCATGACGGTCGGGCGTGACGGTATCGTGAGTGTGACCACGCAAGGTCAGACGGCGGCACAGCAGGTGGGGCAACTGACGCTGAGCACCTTCATCAACAACAGCGGCCTGGAATCACTCGGTGAAAACCTGTACCAGGAAACCCAAAGCTCCGGCGCACCAACCGAAAGCACCCCCGGTCTGAACGGCGCGGGTCTGCTGTATCAGGGTTATGTGGAAACCTCTAACGTCAACGTGGCGGAAGAACTGGTCAACATGATCCAGACCCAGCGTGCTTACGAAATTAACAGTAAAGCCGTGTCCACCTCGGACGAAATGCTACAGAAACTTTCCCAGCTGTAATGTTTGGCGGTTGATTGAAAACAAGAGGGCAGGGGCGGAAACGCTTCTGTCCTGAACCGGTTCAGATCCCTACCAGGTCGATTTTTTAAAGGCGATAACTGTGGTGACCAAAAAAAACACGTCGGTAATGACTTCTTCTAAAGACCGACCAGGCAAGCTGGTGCTGCCGCTGTTAATCACGTTACTGGCGAATGGCTGCGCGTATATGCCGCATACCCCGCTGGTACCCGGAGCAACCACAGCGACCCCTGCGCCTGCGGCACCGCCGGTTCCTAACGGTTCGATTTTCCAGTCAGTTCAGCCGATGAACTACGGTTATCAGCCTCTGTTTGAAGACCGCCGTCCACGCAATGTCGGCGACACGCTGACCATTGTCTTGCAGGAAAATGTCAGTGCAAGCAAAAGCTCCTCAGCGAACGCCAGCCGCAACGGCGCGACCAGCTTTGGCGCAGCGACAGCGCCACGTTATCTGGAAGGTCTGTTCGGTAATGCCCGTGCCGACCTCGATATGACCGGTGCCAACACCTTTGCCGGTAAAGGCGGCGCAGCGGCCAATAACACCTTCAGCGGCACCCTGACCGTGACGGTTGGGGAAGTGCTGGCAAACGGCAACCTGAAAGTTGTCGGAGAGAAACAAATCGAAATTAATCAGGGAACTGAATTTATCCGGTTCTCCGGTGTGGTCAACCCGCGCACCATCAGCGGTTCGAACGCCGTTATCTCCACGCAGGTGGCAGATGCACGCATCGAGTACGTCGGGAATGGCTACATCAATGAAGCGCAGAACATGGGCTGGTTGCAGCGGTTCTTCTTAAACTTATCGCCGTTATAACGAGGCAATCATGCGAAAACTCCTTTCCGGTATTCTCTGTCTGGCGATGTCCGCCCTGGTGGTACTGCCCGCATCCGCCGACCGTATTCGTGATCTGACGACGGTACAGGGTGTGCGTGATAACGCCCTGATCGGCTACGGGCTGGTGGTGGGTCTTGACGGTACCGGTGACCAGACCACACAAACACCTTTTACCACCCAGACGCTGACTAACATGTTGTCCCAGCTCGGTATCACGGTACCGGCAGGCACCAACATGCAGTTGAAAAACGTGGCGGCGGTGATGGTCACCGCCAAAATGCCGCCGTTTTCGCGTGCCGGTCAGGCCATCGATGTGGTGGTTTCATCCATGGGTAATGCCAAAAGTATTCGCGGCGGCACCTTGCTGATGACCCCGATGAAAGGGGTGGATAATCAGGTTTACGCACTGGCGCAGGGTAACGTGCTGGTCGGCGGTGCAGGCGCTTCCTCCGGTGGCAGCAGCGTGACAGTTAACCAGGTTTCAGGTGGGCGTATTACCGGCGGGGCAACCATTGAACGCGAATTGCCGAGTACGTTCGGCACCGAAGGCGTGATCAGCCTGCAACTTAACGACGAAGATTTCAACCTGGCGCAGCAGGTCAGTGACGCCATCAACCGTCAGGGAATGGGGGTGGCGTCAGCGCTGGATTCCCGCAATATTCAGGTGGTGGTGCCGCGTGGCAATACCTCTCAGGTGCGCATTCTGGCGCAGATCCAAAATATCGAAGTGAACGTCGGGCCGATGGATGCGAAAGTCATCATCAACTCCCGTACCGGTTCGGTGGTCATGAACCGCGATGTGACCCTGGATAACTGTGCGGTTGCACAGGGCAATCTGTCTGTGGTGGTCGATCGCCAGAACGATGTCAGCCAGCCGAATACGCCATTTGGCGGCGGTCAGACGGTAGTGACGCCGAACACCAATATTTCCGTACGCCAGTCCGGCGGGTCGATTCAGCAGGTACGCTCCAGTGCCAGCCTGAACAACGTTGTCCGTACCCTGAACGCGTTAGGCGCGACGCCTATCGATCTGATGTCCATTCTGCAGGCGATGAAAACAGCCGGATGCCTGCGTGCTGATTTGGAAATTATCTGATGAGCGATCTGATGTCGATGTCAGGGGCGGCGTATGACACGCAATCCCTTAACAAACTGAAGCGGGATGTGGCGCAGGATCCTCAGGCGCACATCAAAGAAGTCGCGAAGCAGTTTGAAGGGGTGTTCGTGCAGATGATGCTGAAAAGCATGCGTCAGGCACTGCCGCAAGGGGGGATTCTGGATAACGAATCCACCAAACTTTATACATCGATGTACGATCAGCAAATTGCTCAGGACATGTCCGACAAAGGGCTGGGCATGGCCGACATGATGGTCGAACAACTGACCGGTGGCAGCAAGCAACCGTCAGAGCTGGCGGGAACGGTGCCGATGGCGCTGGACGGCGAAGTGCTGAAAACCATGCCGTTGCAGGCGATGGAACAGTATCTGCGCAAAGTCATTCCGACTGCGCCGGACCGCACCACCGGCGGCGCACCGTTGCCAGCCGACAGCGGACAGTTCGTTTCCAGCCTCACCATTCCGGCACAGGTCGCCAGTAAAGACAGCGGGATTTCGCATCAGCTGATCATGGCGCAGGCCGCGCTGGAATCTGGCTGGGGGCAGCGCGAGATCCCGACTGCCGACGGCAAACGCAGCTTCAACCTGTTCGGTATCAAAGCGGGCAGCAGCTGGGACGGTCCGACCACCCAAATCACCACCACGGAATATACCAGCGGCGTGGCGAAAAAAGTGCAGGCCAGTTTCCGCGTGTACGGCTCCTATGTGGAAGCCATCAGCGACTACATCAAATTGCTCACCAACAACCCGCGTTATGCGCAGGTTGCCTCGGCCAGTACTCCTGAACAAGCCGCGCATGCCTTGCAACGTGCAGGTTACGCGACCGACCCGAATTATGCCGACAAACTGGTGAGTGTGATCCAGAAAATCAAAGGCGCGGGCGAGCAGGCGGTGAAAGCCTATAGCCATGATTTAAAAGATATCTTCTAGACCCGCAAATCCTCGTTTTTTTTCTCAAGTTTTAGCGGTACAGGCCGATAACACGATCAGAATGGGAAAAGGGGAAACCCCCGGCTCAGCTTCCTTAATTACACGGTGGTAAAAAGTCACCGGCAGCCAAAAGGTCACTCATGTCCAGTAGCTTAATTAATACCGCAATGAGCGGACTGAACGCAGCGCAGGCGGCGCTCAGTACCACCGGGAACAACATCGCTAACGTGAGTGTGGCCGGTTATAACCGCCAGACCGCCATTATTACGCAAAGTAATGGCATCTCTACTCCTGCCGGTTATATCGGCAACGGTGTGACGGTGACCGGTGTGAATCGTGAGTACAACTCTTTCGTGGTGAAGCAGCTTCTGGGTGCCAGCGCAACCGGCAGCGCGCTGTCAACGCAGCTTGATCAGGCCAGCTCTATCGATGACCTGCTCGGCGACAGTTCCACAGGTATCGATGCCACCATGTCGACCTTCTTTAAAGGCCTGCAAACACTGACCAGCAATGCCAGCGACAGTGCGGCTCGTCAGGCAGTGCTGGGTGAGGCACAGGGTTTAACCGCGCAGTTCAACAGTTCAGCCAAATACCTGAACGACATGAATACCGCCGTTAACCAGCAAGTCACGCAGAATGTTGACCAGATCAACACCTATGCGTCGCAGATTGCCAAACTGAACAGTCAGATCACCGCGACGCGTGGCAGCACCGGACAGGAACCTAACGCCTTGCTCGATCAGCGTGACCAACTGGTCAGTCAGCTGAACAACGTCACCGGTGTGGTCGTGACCCAGCAGGACGGCGATACTTACAATATTTCATTCGCCAACGGCACGCCGCTGGTGAGCGGCGGCAACGCCAAAACGGTGGTTGCGATGCCGTCCAGTGCCGATCCTTCCAAACTGACGGTCGGCATGACCCAACCGGACGGTTCGGTTTCTGAAATTCAGGAAAGCCGTCTGACCACCGGTTCGCTCGGCGGCACGCTGGCTTTCCGTAAAGACAACCTGGAACCGGCCATTAACCAGCTCGGGCAACTGGCGCTGGCGCTGTCTGACAGCTTCAATACCACCAACAAAGCCGGTTTTGACCTCAACGGTGACGCGGGGACGGACTTCTTCTCCTTCACCGGCGCGACCACGGTCAGCAACACCAAAAATACCGGCAGCGCCCAACTGAGCGTGGCATATACCGACACGGCCGCGGTGAAAGCCAGCGATTACACCATGGCTTACAACGGCACCAGCTGGGATGTAACCCGCGTTTCCGACGGGGCAAAAATCACCCCGACGGCGGGCACCGACAGCAACGGTGATCCGACGATGAATTTCGATGGCTTGTCGGTTTCCGTCACCGGCACGCCGAATACCAATGACAGCATCACCATCAAAACGGTCAGCAATGTTGCGGGCAGCATGAATCTGGCTATCAGTGATTCTTCATTGATCGCCGCAGCGGGTGCGGCAGACAGCGGCGTGAGTGACAACACCAACGCGCAGAAACTGCTGAATCTGCAAACCGCGAAACTGGTGGAAGGTAAATCCACCCTGTCGGGCGCATACGCCAGCATGGTAAGTAACGTGGGTAACCAGGTTTCCACGCTGACCACCACCAGCACCTCACAGGCGAATATCGTCACGCAGCTCACCGCTCAACAGCAGTCTATCTCCGGGGTTAACCTCGATGAAGAATACGGCGATCTGCAACGTTACCAGCAATATTATCTGGCGAACGCGCAGGTCGTGCAGACGGCTTCGACGATATTCGACGCGATCATCAACATTCGCTGATCCCAGAACTGATAAGGAACTGATGCCATGCGTCTTAGTACCAATATGATTTACAACCAAAACATGAATGCGGTACTGGATGGTCAGAACCGCTTCCAGGCGACCGGTTTACAGTTGTCGACCGGCAGCAAAGTGAGCAAGCCTTCGGATGACCCGCTGGCGGCGTCGCAGGCGGTGCTGGTACGGCAGGCGCAATCGGAGAACAGCCAGTTTTCCGTGGCCCGTACCTTTGCTAACCAGAGTATGAGTCAGGAAGAGTCGATTTTAAGCAGCGTGACCTCGACCATTCAGGATGCACAGACGTTGATCGTTCAGGCCGGTGACGGTTCTTTAAGCGATGACGACCGTTCTTCTCTGGCGACTAAACTGGACAGCCTGAAATCGCAACTGGTGAACCTGGCGAACAGCACCGACGGTAACGGCCGCTTCATCTTCGCCGGTTACAAAAGTGATACTCCGCCTTATACGCAGGACGCCACAACGGGTGCGGTAACCTATTCCGGGGGCACGACGTCTATTACTCAGCAGGTTGATACCAGTCGTACCATGACCATCAACCATACCGGTAACCAGATTTTTAATGCCTTAACCGGTGATGCGAAAGCCGAACCGGACGGTTCTCCGAGCGAATCAGATTTATTCAAAACCATCGACGGTGCGCTGACTGCGCTGAGAACGCCATCGGCGGATAACACCACGGATACGCAATACACCGATGCCATCGATAAAGCTAACCGTGGCCTGAGTAACTCACTCAACAACGTGCTTTCCGTGCGTTCAGAGTTGGGTACGCAGATGTCCGAACTGGATAATCTCGATACACTGGGCGACAACCGTGATGTATCGAACTCGACCAAACTCAGTAATCTGGTCGATACCGAATGGACCTCAGCAATTTCGACCTACACCTTGCAGCAGGTTGCGCTTCAGGCATCCTATAAGACCTACAGCGCCATGCAGGGTATGTCACTGTTCCAGATGAATTCGTAATACTCTCCGGCGCGTAAGCTTACGCGCCAGGCTCCATCTCTTCGTTATCGCTGCCTGTCTGCTTTTACGGCAGACCGGCAGATTCTTTTCTGACTGTACTTAAACCGGGTACTTTCAGCTTTGTATGTCACTTTTTCTAAGGTTTAAGTGACATACACTTTTTCCTCGTCCTGCTTCAAATTGTCTCTGCGTTGGCTGCCTTCGTTCACCCCAGTCACTTACTTATTGTAAGCTCCCGGGGATTCGCTCAGTTGCCGCCTTGATACAATCCGAACCCGTTAGAGGAATCTGTGCCCGTTATGGGTTAATGACCGAAGAGGGCGAGAAGGACGGGGAACAGGAACGGGGCGAGCAGGGAGGTGATGATGCCGCAAATCACAAGCGCCAGTGAACTGAATGCGCCTTCCTGATAATCCATTTCTGCACAGCGGGCGGTACCCAGTGCGTGTGATGCGGTACCCATCGCCAGCCCGCGTGAGGCTTTGGTGGTGATCTTCAGAACATTCAAAATCGTATGACCAAAGACCGCGCCGAGGATGCCGACGAAAATCACGCACACGGCGCTGATGGCCGGAATACCATTGATCGACTGCGCGGTGGCCATGGCAATCGGCGTGGTGACGGATTTCGGTAATACCGATGCGGCAATTTGCGGCGTTGCTCCCATCCATAATGCAATCGCGGTGCCGCTCACCATCGCCACCACGCTGCCGATAAAACAGATACTGATGATGGATTTCCAGCGGGCGCGGATCTGATGCAGTTGCTCGTACAAGGGAAACGCCAGCGCCACGACGGCGGGTTGCAGCAGATCATTGAGGATCTTGCTGCCCGCGAAATAGCGCGCGTAAGGGATATGGGTGACCAGCAACAGCGGAATGATCACCACCATCGACATCAGCAGCGGGTTGAGCAGCGGCATTTTGAGTTTAATAGCGAGCTTACGGGTGGCGAAAAACACCACCAGCGTCAGCGGCAGCGACCACAATATATCAATCATTTTTATCCTCCGCTTTATCCGTCACCGCACCGCGTTCGCCATGGATATAGTGGGAACAGTAGGCGACAACCAGCAATACAATCAGGGTACTGACCAGACACGACACCACCAGCGGCCCGAACTGCGTGCGCAGTTGCTCGTAATAATTCATGACCCCGACGCCGATAGGGACGAACAGTAACGCCATATAGCGAATCAGAACATTACAGCCCGGTTTGACCCATTTGAACGGCAGAATTTGGGTTGAAAGCAAACCAAACAGGATCAGCATGCCGATGATGCTGCCGGGAATGGTGAGCGGTAAAAGAGATGAAATCGCATTCCCGGCGAATAAACAGAGATAAATCAGAATAAACGCCCGAACATATTGGAATACCAGAGAGATTGCGGTGCTCATGGTGTATCACCCAGTTGAATAATGTATTCATCATACAATTAAGATGTGATCTGCGCCACAAAACGGAGTATGAAATTTAGGAATGAAGTGTATTCCAAAATGGCGTTTGGTAAACGGGGAAAATAGGGATTGTGGGTTGCGGGCGATTCAGAAAGCTTGCTGAATGAGAGGTTCCAGCCTGTCGCGGTGATACCTGAAACATAGCCAGCGAGCGGATCGCTGGTTGAAAAAGCGAAGGGAGATCCGGGAGGGAAAAGCACTTCTCCCTCCCGGGCGGTTTCGGCGCAGCGCGTCAAATGAGCACTGCGGGTAAGAAACCGAAATATTCCCGGTCTTAAGAAATACTAAATTTGCCAGTCTTAAAGCACCTTCTCCAGAAAAGCCTGGGTTCTGGCATGAACCGGCCGTTCCAGCACCTGTGCGGCAGCGCCGCTTTCAACCACGCGACCATCCACCATAAACACCACCTGATCCGCCACCTGGTGCGCGAAGCCGATTTCATGGGTGACGACCACCAGCGTGACGCCCGACTGCGCCAGCTTCTTAATCACATCCAGCACTTCGCCAACCAGTTCGGGATCGAGGGCGGACGTCGGTTCATCAAACAGCATGACTTTAGGATTCAGCGCCAGCGCACGGGCGATGGCGATGCGCTGCTGCTGTCCGCCGGACAAATGACGCGGCCATGCGTGCGCTTTTTCGCGCAGACCGACCGTGTCGAGCAGTTCATAGGCACGGGCGATGGCGTTTTTGCGGCTCAGCAGACCGTGAACCACCGGCGCTTCGATGATGTTATCCAGCACCGTCATGTGCGGGAATAAATTGAAATTCTGAAAAACGTAACCGACATGTGTGCGTTGTTTGAGGATGGCGCGCTCTTTCAGTTCATACAGCGTATCGCCTTTGCGGCGGTAGCCGATGTAATCGCCGTCAATCTGAATAAAACCTTCGTCGACGCGCTCAAGATGGTTAATCGTGCGCAGCAGGGTCGATTTCCCCGAGCCGGACGGGCCGAGGATCACGGTCACGGTGCCCGGTTCGATGCACAGACTCACGTTATCCAGCGCTTTGTGCGCGCCGTAGTATTTGCTCAAATTATTGATTTCGATGCGCCCGACGGTAGCAGCCTGAGGTTTGCGTGGAAACAGCTGCTCAACAGGCGCTTCCTGCGGGCGGTTAACGAATAAATCAAAGGCTTCTGACATAGTGCTTTCCCTTTATTAAGAACGGGCGACGCGCCACTGACGCAGGCGCTGCAAGGGTGTCGGCGCGACCTGACGCACGGTGCCGCGGGAGAAATAGCGTTCGACGTAATACTGCAAAACCGACAGCACGGTGGTGATCAGCAGATACCAGATGGTGGCGACCATCAGCAGCGGGATCACCTGCTGTGTGCGGTTGTAAATCACCTGCACGGTGTAAAACAGTTCCGGCATCGACAGGACGTAAACAATCGATGTGCCTTTCGCCAGGCTGATCACTTCGTTAAAACCGGTCGGCAGAATTGAACGTAACGCCTGCGGCAAAATGATGCGGAAGGTCCGGCGGTAGGCCGGTAATCCCAGCGCGGCCGCAGCTTCATGCTGGCCGTGTTCTACCCCTAAAATCCCGCCGCGAATGATCTCGGCGGTATAGGCCGACTGCACCAGCGACAGACCGAGCACGGCGACGGAAAACTGATCCAGCAAATCCACCGTCGGGGTGCTGAAAAAGGAAATCGTGGTGAACGGAATGCCGAGCGAAAGGTTGTCGTAGAGATAGGAAAAGTTGTAGAGAATGATCAGCACCAGCAACAACGGCAGGGAACGGAACAGCCAGATATACCCCCAGGCCAGTGCGTTCAGTAAATAGGATTTCGACAGGCGGGCGAGGGCCAGTGCCGTGCCGAAAATCACCCCAAAAAGGGTGCCCAGCAGCGTGAGCAACAGGGTTTTGCCAAGCCCGGACAGGATCACCGGATCAAAAAACCACTGACGAAATACGCCCCATTCCCAGCGGGAATTCGTGGCAATCGACTGGATGATGCCCAGCAGAATAAACGCCGAAAAAACCGCACCGGCAAGACGCCACGGATAGCGCGCGGGCACCACTTTCAGCGGCGGATGATTCACAGATGAAGGGGCATTTTCGCTCATCATTTTCTCTTTCTGTTACGTTGCAGATGACGTGACCGGCACGTCCGCTTTCAGCGTTTTGGTAAACGGCAGGCGCCCGTCATACGGTGGCCGGGAATAGACCTCCGGATCGAGGCGGGTGTCGAATTGCGGCTGATAACCGTGGGACAAATACAATCCGACCGCTTCGGGCTGGCGGAATCCGGTGGTGAGAAATACCCGCCGGTAACCGTACGCGGCTGCACGACGTTCCAGTTCATGCAGGATTTTTTGTGCCAGTCCCTGACGGCGCAGCGCGCGGTGAGTCCAGATGCGTTTGAGTTCGGCAGTCTGCTCGTCGTAGCGTTTGTACGCGCCCATTGCAATGGGCGCGCCGTTTCTCAGCAGAACAATGAAGGTGCCATCGGGCGCGGAAAACACGCTGTCATCTTCCGGCGGCTGGCTCGAGAAGAAATCGCCGTAACGGTCGCGGTATTCACCGAATAATCCTTCGATGACCGGCGCAATCAGCGGGTCTTCCGGCACGGTCTGAATGAAAATATCTTCGCTCATCGTTTCTGCTCCTGATCAGTCGCCCAGTCCCGGCGGGTTAATTTCAGAGTGATCGATTTTCTCGACGCTTTCGCCCCAGCGGTCCAGCACTTTGATATACGCTCCGCTGGCAATGGCGCTGTTCAGCGACGCCTGCACGGCATCCACCAGACCATTCCCTTTTTTCAGCGTCACAGCGATATTGGCGGTTTTCGGCCAGCCGCCCGGCACCGTGCCGACCAATTTGGTTTTGCCGGTCAGCAACGCTTTGTACGCGCCGGTGACGTTCGGGCCGAACGTGGCATCGGCACGACCGGACTGGATAGCCAGCGTCGCGGCAGCGTCATCGGTGACATATTGCGGTTTCAGCGCCGGTAATCCTTTAGCCTGGTTTTCTTTGTCCCACGCCAGCAACACGGCTTCCTGATTGGTGCCGGAGCCGACAATAATGCGTTTACCGGCGATATCGGGTGCGGATTTTATCGAGGTGATTTTGCTGTCACTTTTCACATAGAAACCGAGGGTATCTTCGCGGTAGGTGGCGAAATCAAATTTAGTTTTGCGGTCTTTGGTGACGGTAATGTTGTAGATGGCCGCGTCGTATTTCCCCGACGTCACGCCCAGCGGCCAGTCTTCCCACGAAGCCGGAACCACTTTGAGTTTCAGGCCTAAACCGTCGGCGACCAGACGGGCGATATCCGCCTCGCTGCCGATCACGGTTTTATTGTCACGGGCGTACAGCCCGAAGGGTGGGGCGCTGCCGAGCACAGCCAGCGCCACGGTCAGCGTACCCGGTTCGACAAACTTAAAGTTGGCCGGGATTTTTGCCACGGCTTCCGGGCTTTTCGGTGTATTCACCGGCGTTTCATTGGCAATCAGATCAATACCTGGCGCGGCGTATGCCGCTGATGAAAAACTTAATATTGCCGCGATGGCGGTGGCTGTGATGGTTACGCTATGTTTCATCATTATTATTTTTACCCTGCATTCTTATTTTAAGTGGTGATGACCGTGAGGTGACGCTTTCACTATTCCCGAGTGTTACAGGGATGTAAAACAACAAAATTAAATAATCAAAGAGAGAAAGTGGAAATACATTGCGCCGGAAATTTTGCACGAAAAATGCCCGGAATATCCGGGCGTGAGGAAATAAAGTCAGGTATGAAAAGGTTATTTTCCGGTTAATTCACTCAGCGCTTTTTCTGCCAGTTGCTGGAAATAATTCGCCGCCGGGTAAATAGCCGACTCATCAGGATTAAATTGCGGATGATGCAAGCCGAAATCGCTGGCAGAGCCGATGCTGACAAACGCACCCGGCACATGATGCAGATAAAATGCAAAATCCTCGCCCCCCATCTGAGCCTGCGCTACTTGCGCGTTATAGCCAAATTCCGCAGCGGCCTGTAAGGCAAAGTCTGCCCAGCGCGGTGTATTCACCACCGCTGGCGGCCCGCCAAACCAGTGCAGTTCAGCCTTCGCCCCCAGCGCATCTGCCACCCCGGTGATCACCTTGCGGATCCGCTGAGGGATTTGCTCGCGGATCCCGTTGCTGTAGGTGCGCACCGTGCCTTCCAGTTCCACGGTTTGGGGTAATACGTTCCAGGTGTTGCCGCCTTCAATACGGGTGACGCTGACTACCGCCGCCTCCTGAGCGCTGACGTTGCGGCTGACCACCGTTTGCAGCGCGGTCACAATGTGGCTGGCGGTGACAATGCTGTCGGTACCTTCTTCCGGATGTGCGGCGTGCGCGCCTTTGCCGGTCACGGTTATCTGGAAGCGGTCCACGTTGGCATAAAATGCGCCGCCTTTTGTCTCAAAGGTGCCGACCGGCAGTTCTGGCGCATTATGCAGGCCGAAAATCGCATCAACGTTTTCCAGTGCACCGGCTTTAATCAGTTGCGACGCACCGCCAAACCGTTCTTCAGCAGGCTGGAAAAACAACCGTACGCGGCCCGGTAGCTGGTCTTCCCTTGCTTTAAGCAGATGGGCCGCGCCGAGAATAACAGAGGTATGAAAATCGTGGCCGCAGGCGTGCATCACGCCGGGTTGTTGCGAACTGAACGGCACACCGGAGGCTTCTTCAATCGGCAGGGCATCGATGTCACCGCGCAGGGCAACAACCGGGCCGTGTTCCGGGCCAATTTCAGCCACCACGCCGGTTTTCAGCCCGAGCGATAAAATGCGGATCCCGGCAGCATTCAGCCATTGGGTAATCTTTTGCGTGGTCACAAATTCCTGATTGGATAATTCAGGATGCTGATGTAATTCACGGCGATAAGCGATGAGTTGTTCTTCCAGTCCTGTCTCATGTCGGGGGGCAATGCTATTTGTTTCTTCGGCAAGTGAAATGCTCATGGCGAAATAACCTTATTGTCTGAAAATGATTGTTACCCAAATGTAGCGCTTCATTTGATGCTAGTCAGACAGAAGCCAATCACTAAATACTCAGTCGCTATAATTTATAGTCGTTTTGCACAGTGCCTTGCATAGCAAAATACTGACTATAGAAACGTGTTTTTATTATTTAGCTTTGAACTTATTTCGTGGAACTCTTTTTATCACAACGGATAAAAAGGGATGCGCAGGTGAATTACCGACTGAGTTTATTAGATCAAAGCCCGATTAATGACGGGCAGACCGCTGCGCAGGCGCTAGACGCCACGCTGACTTTTGCGCTGGCAGCAGAAAAACTGGGCTATCACCGTTTATGGGTGTCAGAACATCACGATACTGAAAAGCTGGCCGGTAGCTCGCCGGAAGTGTTGATCGCCTGGCTGCTGGCGCGCACTTCCCGGCTGCGGATCGGCTCCGGCGGTGTGATGCTGCAACATTACAGCCCGTATAAAGTGGCAGAGAATTTCCATCTGTTGTCAGCACTGGCGCCGGATCGCGTGGATATCGGCATCGGCAAAGCGCCCGGTGGTTTACCCCTGTCAACCAAAGCGCTGCGTGCCCACGCACCGGCCGAATCATCGCCTGGTTTCCCGGCGCAGTTACAGCAACTGACACATTATCTCACGCATCTGGATGACCATCTGGCGGGCACAGAAGCCCGTGCGTTGCCGCGTCCGCCGGTGGCACCGCAGCGATTTTTACTCGGTGCCAGCAAAGAAAGCGCGCGTCTGGCCGCGTCACTGGGCTGGAACTTTGTCTTCGCCGGTTTTATCAATGCTTCAGCGCAAGTGATGACCGAATCGGTGCTGGCCTTCCACGAATATTCCGCCGGACAAGGGCAGGCGCTGGTCAGTCTGGCGGCCCTGGCGGCACAAACCCGCGAGCAGGCCGCTGAACTGGTGACCGGCCAGCATAATTTTCGCGTCACGCTGGGCGACCGGCACGTTACGGTGGGTTCCCGCGAACAGGCTGAAGCCTTTGTGCGGCAGTCAGGTGCGACGCAATACCAGATCGAACAGCAGCAAATCAGCGTGCTGCACGGCACGCCGGGCGATATCCACGAGCAACTGCGCGATATTCAGCGCCGCCTGTGCGTGAACGAATTTGTTATTCACACTCCACTGACTGAAGCCGGTGTGCGGCTGAAGTCCATCGAATTGCTGGCTGGCCAGCTTTAAGGAGATTTCATGAGCCATTCAAAAAGTATCAAGCTGGGTCTGATGTTGCACGGTGCCGGCGGCCACATGAATTCGTGGCGTCACGAAAAAGCGCCTGCGGATGCCAGTGTCAATTTCCCCTATTTCCGTGATTTAGCCTTGCGCGCCGAAGCGGCTGGTTTTGATTTCCTGTTTGTGGCCGACGGATTACACATCAACGAAAAATCACTGCCGCATTTCCTCAACCGTTTCGAACCTGTCGCGTTGCTGTCTGCGCTGGCTTCGGCCACCCACAGCATCGGGCTGGCAGGCACTATTTCAACTTCGTACAGCGATCCCTTTACCGTCGCACGTCAGCTGGCGTCAATAGATAACATCAGTCAGGGACGGGCGGGCTGGAACGTGGTGACTTCGCCGCTGGCCGGTTCGGCGAAAAACTTCGGCAAAGACCATCCTGAACATGCGCTGCGCTATCAGATTGCCGAAGAATACATCAGCGTGGTGCAGGGACTGTGGGATTCGTGGGAAGACGGCGCGTTTGTGCGTGACCGCGAAAGTGGTGTGTTCTTCGACGCGGCGAAGCTGCATAAACTGAATCATCAGGGACAGTTTTTCTCGGTCGAAGGGCCGCTGAATATCCAGCGTTCACCGCAAGGGCAGCCGGTGATTTTCCAGGCTGGCGCGTCGGATGCCGGTATCGCGCTGGCAGGTAAATCTGCCGATGCCGTTTTCACTAACGCCCGGACGCTGGAAGAAGCACAGGAATATTCGGCAAAATTACAGGCACAGGTCAGCAAAAATGGCCGCCATCCGGTGGGTATTTTCCCTGGCATCAGCCCGATTGTCGGCAAAACCGAAGAGGAAGCCGAGGCCAAATATCAGTATCTTCTGTCGCTGTTGTCACTTGACGATGCGCTGGCCTATCTCGGGCGATTTTTCGATCACCATGATTTCAGCCAGTATCCGCCGGACGGCCCGTTCCCTGAACTGGGCGATTTAGGCCAAAACACTTTCCGCTCCACCACCGACAGCATCAAGAAGCTGGCGCGGGAGGAAAACCTGACGCTGCGTGAAGTGGCGTATCAGACCACGCTGCCGCGCGGCGAATTCTTCGGCACGCCTGAGCAGGTCGCCGACCAGTTGATCCGCTGGGTGGAAGAGGGCGGTGCCAGCGGATTTATCATCAGCGGACCGGTACTGACCGAAGCGCTGGACGACATTACCCGGCTGGTGTTACCGGTGCTGGAAGCCCGTGGCTACTGGCATCCCTCGCAGGCAACGACGTTGCGTGAGCGCCTGAATATTCCGTTCAAAACCAACCGTTATAGCGTGCAGGAAACCCGCCGCGAGACAGTGAACGAAAAATAGTTACAACATACTCATGCTGTATCACAGGCCCGCTCCGGTAACTCCGGGCGGGCTTTTTGCTTTGCAGGTTTTTTAGGTCCGGGACTTTTTACCCTGTAAAAACATTCACGGACTTGCCCGTCTAAAAAATTGGGCGTAGGCTTTCTGCAATTAAAAAACGATCGGTCTAAATGATGAGTGCTGAGTTTTCTACTGAACCTGACGTGCCAGTCAAACCGCGCCGCGGGCGTCCGCCGAGAACGGCACGCGAGTTTGATGATACGCGTGAAGCGCTGATCCGTTCGGGGCTTGAAGTGATCACCGAAACGGGTTACCTGTCAGCAGGCATCGACGCGGTGATTAAAAACATCGCGGTGCCGAAAGGATCGTTTTATCACTATTTCAAAAGTAAGCAGGATTTCGGCATGGCCGTTCTGACGGCTTACGGCTCATTTTTCGCCCACAAACTCGACAAGTTTCTGCTCAGGGCTGAGTTGTCACCGCTGCAACGCATCGGTGCGTTTGTGACCCATGCCGGTGAGGGAATGGCGAAGTTTGAGTTCAGACGCGGCTGTCTGGTCGGCAATTTATTGCAGGAATCCCCGCTGTTGCCGGAAGATTTTTCGCAGCAACTCAAAACGATTTTGGGCGAATGGGAAGACCGTGTTGCCACCTGTCTGGAAGAAGCCCGTCAGGCCGGAGATATCGCATCAGACATGCCGCCTGCGCAACTGGCGCAGATTTTCTGGTCTGGCTGGGAAGGCGCGGTGATGCGCGCAAAACTGTACCGCTCGGCCGCACCACTGGACCAGTTCTGGGCGTATTTCCGTCATACGCTGCAGTCACCTGTTCATTCATAAACTCGTCGGCCATAAATTCAAAAAATAGCACCTGCAATCATTACGTGAGTCATCGCATACCTCATGACAAAAACTTTAATCTCCTGAAATCATAAAGGGAAAAAAATGAAAGCATTGGTTCTGGAACAACAAGACAAGGCCACGCTGGCCGAAGTGAAAGAGATTGCGCTGCCGGACATGGCGGCAGGCGACGTACTGGTTGATATCAGCTGGTCAGGGCTGAATTACAAAGATGCCCTGGCCATTACCGGTAAAGGCAAAATCATTCGTCAGTTTCCGATGGTGCCGGGCATTGATTTTGCCGGCCATGTCAGCCGCAGTAACGACCCGCGTTTCTCCGTCGGGCAATCCGTCATTCTCACCGGCTGGGGCGTCGGCGAAACGCACTGGGGCGGTCTGGCGGAGCAGGCATGCGTCAAAGGTGACTGGCTGGTCGCGCTGCCGGAAGGTCTGGCTGCGCGCAATGCCATGATTATCGGCACCGCCGGTTTCACTGCCATGCTGTGCGTCATGGCGCTGGAAGAGGCGGGCGTGACACCCGAAAGCGGCACCGTGGTCGTGACGGGTGCCAGCGGCGGCGTGGGTAGTACGGCGGTGGCCTTGTTGCATACACTCGGTTATACCGTGGCTGCGGTGACGGGCCGTGAATCTACGCATGACTATCTGCGTAAACTGGGTGCCAGCGAAATTCTCTCCCGCGATGATTTTGCAGAGACCCGTCCGCTGGAAAAACAAGTCTGGGCCGGTGCGGTCGATACCGTCGGTGACAAAGTGCTGGCTAAACTGCTGGCGCAAACCAACTACGGCGGTTGCGTGGCGGCCTGCGGTCTGGCCGGGGGCTTCAACCTGCCGACGACCGTGATGCCGTTTATTCTGCGCAACGTCCGTTTGCAGGGGGTGGATTCGGTTTCGGTTCCCGCTGAACGCCGTGCTGCCGTCTGGGAGCGTTTACTGAATACGCTGCCGGATGATTTTTATCAGCAGGCCGCGACGGAAATTACCCTGGACCAAGTTCCGGCTGTCGCAGCCGATTTCCTGAACAATAAAATTCAGGGCCGGACGCTGGTGAAAATCGGCCGCTGACCCTTTTTGCCCGGTATTTCCGTGATACCGGGTGCTTTCCCTTCAATTTTCTCCCCGCTATAAAGAATTCCTCCTGAGCGGCCGATATAAAGAATGTCCCTCTGAGAAAAAAGAGAATGGAATTCCTTATTTTCCGAATGACGTACAGCGCAAACATAGTCAAAAACGAATAACAACAGGCATGGGGAAAGTATGGATAATTTTCAGAAAGAAATTGATGAGAGAACCAATCTCACTTCATCAAACCGGTTTGAGCTTTTGCTGTTCCGTCTGGGGACCTCTCCGGATGATGAGCAATCTGAACTTTTTGGTATCAACGTTTTTAAATTGCGCGAAATCGTGCCGATGCCAACGCTGACCAAAGCCGCCGGAATGGTCTCGCCGATGATGGGCATGGCGAACATCCGTGGCGAAATTATTCCGGTCATCGACCTGCCTGCCGTGGTGGGATGCGTACCAAAAACCGGCCTGAACATTTTGCTGGTCACCGAATATGCGCGCAGCACCCAGGCGTTTGCGGTGGAATCCGTAGACGACATTGTGCGTCTTGAATGGAGTCAGGTGCTGGCCGCCGAAGCCGGTGTGAAGAGCCGCAACATCACCAGTATTGCGCGTCTGGACAGCGATAAATCCAGTAACCGTCTGGCGCTGGTGCTCGACGTTGAACAAATTCTCCATGACATTATTCCCAACAGCAATATCAACATGGATAAGAAGAAAACCAGCGCGTTTAAACTCAAGCCGGGTACGGTGGCGATTGTCGCCGAAGACTCTAAAGTTGCCCGTCAGATGCTGGAAAAAGGCCTGAACATGATGGAGATTCCGGCGCAGATGCATGTCACCGGTCTGGAAGCCTGGAATAAAATCCGCAAAATGGCCGAAGAATGCAAAGCCCAGGGGCTGCCCATTTCCGATAAAATCTCCTTTGTCTTAACTGATCTGGAAATGCCGGAAATGGATGGCTTTACGCTGACGCTCAATATCAAGCGTGATGAGTTCCTGAAAAATATTCCGGTGATCATTCACTCTTCATTATCCGGCAGCGCCAACGAAGATCACGTGCGTAAAGTGGGCGCCGACGGTTACGTGGCGAAGTTTGAAATCAACGAACTGGAAGCGGCTATTCATAAAGCGCTGGATGCGAAGAAAATCGCCCATGTGTAATTTCATCAAACACTGATGTATAAAAGGCCCGTTCTCTTGTGCGGGCTTTTTATTATCAGCGGCATACCGAACAACGTGCAGAAAAATTATTGCCTGCAATTCCTGCTGCGCAGCATTTCCCCGGTCAGTCTGTTCCTTCGCCAGGTTTTCCCCTATTAAGATCTGCCCCGTATCTACAATTTCGATAGTGATATCGAAATTATCCATTAGAGCGACGATAAGAATTGTTTTAATAATAACAGCGTTAACAACGTATTTAAGGCTGACCCTCATAACGAAAAAATTTATTTGCATGAAACTGAAAAAATAATATCAGCATGTCGTTATGAATACGTTGCGACTATGGCGTAGCAGAATTCATGGTTCTATAAGCAGGACGAGACGTCGGATCAGGTAATGCGTGACGGAGAGCCGACGAAACAGAAGCAAAAAGAATATGGAGTATTAAATGTTTATCCGGCCACTTAAATTAACTCAGCACGTCGATGTGCAGGGTTCTGAAAATGCAACGACATTGGTACTTCTTCATTCTTTGGGGACGGATTTGCACCTTTGGGATTTGCAAATGCCGCGTCTGAGTGAGCGTTATCGTGTTATTCGCCTGGACATCCGTGGGCATGGATTAAGCGCAGTCGATTCCCTGCAGTTTTCAATGTCAGATTTGGCCGACGATGTGGTGGCGGCGCTGGACCATCTTCACATCAACGAGTTTTATGTTGCCGGGGTCTCAATCGGCGGAACAATAGCGCAATGGATTGGGTTCAAGATCCCCAAACGAGTTCAGGGAATGATCATTGTTGATACTGCACTGGTGAATGCCGCTCCGCCTTCGCTCTGGCGCGCCCGGGCTGAAGATGTATTTCACCACGGTGTTGAACATCTCGAAATGGGGATTCTGAGCAAATGGGTCACACCGAAATTTATCGACTCGCCCTACGCGGAGGGTATGAAACAGATGTTGCGTCGCACTTCGGTTGAAGCCTTCGCGGGTTGCTCTTATGCCATCGCCGACACCGATCTGACCGATATGAATATTCCGGGGGTAAGGGCTGTGGTGGTCAGAGGAAGTGAGGATCAACTTACGCCTCCGGACTACGCGCAACGTCTGGCCGACAAGCGCAATGCCCAATTGCATACCCTACCCGGCGCCGCCCATTTACCGAATTATGAGCAACCCGAAGCGCTCACTGATGAAATCATCTCGTTCATTGATAACAAGAATACGCATTAACAATCAGCGCAGGCAGTCAGCGCCTGTAAGGACGTACGGGCGCTGTTAATGAGCAAATCTGGCATGGCAGACGATGAAAAGTCTGATGCGCGAACGGAGTAAATTCTATGAATCGTCGGTTATTTATTGGTGGAAGCCTGGGCTTGTGCGCGGGTGTTGCAATGCTTCCGGCTGCCTTCAAAGGGGTAATGGCTCAGAGAGATATTATCGAGATGCAACTGGAGAGTGGAACCGTGAGCATCCGCTTATTTCCCGATTTGGCCCCCGGGCATGTTGAACGCATAAAATCGCTGGTACAGGCCAAATTTTATGATGGCATGCCGTTTAACCGGGTCATAGAAGGCTTTATGGCACAAACGGGTGACCCGATAAAAGATACAGGGCTGGATTACACGAAATTACCGGCGCTGGCCGCAGAGTTTAACCGATTGCCTTTTGAACGCGGTACCGTCGGCATGGCCAGATCACGGCATCCGCACAGCGCCCGTCATCAGTTTTTCATCACCTCCGCGAGGGCGGGTTTTTTAGACCAGAATTACACTGCTTTTGGGAAAGTAACGAGTGGCATCGAGTTAATTGACCAACTCCGCCGGGGGGCTTCGGACATTGGCACGGTGGTCAATCCCGATGTCATAAAAAGCATGCGATTAGTGTCTGTCAGAGCCGTATAAAATAACCTGGCGGCGTAAATATCCATTCGAAGGAGTCGAAGATGCCCAGTATTACTCTCTATACCGCTGCAAGCCACCGGTTAGATGCAGAGGCCTTTGCGGAATTTTCAACGGCTTTAGCCCGTCTCGCCATAGAGATCCTGAAAGCGAAAGAAAATAATATTCACATCAGCTACCTCACCGCAGAGATAGGTTTTGGCACACCGGTCTATTTCGAAGCAAGACTACGCCAGGAAGTTTTCCGAACCCTGTCGGTGTTGGATGAATTCATGCATCAGGTTGATTTATTAATTAAGGAGAAGACAGGAGTCATAGCGAGAATTCGCTGTTTCTCTTTTGAAGCGGGTAATATTTATGCAAAGAACTAAGGAACGGATTATGAATGTTAATTTTCCAACAAGAGATCTCGGCGATATATCGGTTACTGCGGTAAGTGATGGATATCTGCATGTCGACTTCGGAATGCTTTCAAATGTGGATGAGGACGAGTGCAAGGAAATTCAGCGCAGTGCACAAGTCAGTGAACTCAATGCGGTGCATATTAATACTTTTTTAGTCCGCCAGAAGGGTAAAAATATTCTTATCGATAGCGGGGCAGGAGGCGTTAAGGGCTGGGGCGGCAAACTGGTTGCTAATCTGGATCTGCTGGGGATACAACCTGGCAATATTGACGCGGTATTACTCACACATGCACATCCTGATCATATTGGTGGATTGTTAAACGCAGAAGGTGAGGCTGTATTTGCTAATGCCGAATTGATCATAAACAGCGATGAATTTAATTATCTGCAAGATGATGAAAATTTCGCTGCCGTCAGTGACCGCGTAAAAGGCAATTTCCTGCTGGCGCGAAGTATATTCAAAAAGTATCAGAAAAATCTTCGTCTCATCGATAAAGGCGAGGTATTTCCTGGTGTTTTTGCGATCCCGCTGAAAGGTCACACGCCGGGTCATACAGGTTACCGGATTGAGGGTAACAGAGATAGCCTGTTGATTTGGGGTGATATTGTTCATTTTCCTCATATTCAACTGCTAAAACCGGATGTTGCCATCGCCTTTGACTATGATCCTCAAATGGCGGCAGAGACACGTTCCCGCATACTTGAAAGCGTGAGCTCGGACAGCGTTCTTGTCGGTGGTATGCATTTTGGCGAACAAGGATTTGGTTATATTGAAAAACGTAAATCCGGATACGTGACCGTCGATATCCACTAGTTAAAACTTTCATCAGAAAGTTCTGCTCTGAAAATACTTTATTTCCTGACCGGCAACGCAACGGTTAATTATTGGTAACCGGTCAGGCTCTGCTTAAGTTGCTTTGCCGCTATTTATTTTTGCTGTGTAACATTGTCGCTATGCTACTGAATAAATCTTCCGGTATAAAATACTATCCTCAGGGGGAACACCATGAATCCTGCAATAAACAGAGAAATAAGTATTGATGCTATTCATGCTGACGCCATTGAAATGGCGGGGAGTCAGCCAATAACAACCGGGAAATTACCCCCGCAGATCAAACTTCCATCGCTTACCGGAAGCAGATTCTGGGCGGCTTTATTAGTTTTTTTATTTCATTCATCGCTACCCAGCGATCTCGCTCCCTTTTCAGATCCAACCATACAGCACATTTTCACCGTTATTGTGGGTAAAGCGGGCTGGCTCGGCGTTTCATATTTCTTCATACTCAGTGGATTCATTATGGTGTGGTCTGCGAGAGATAATGACACCGTGGGAGATTTTTACCTGCGACGTTTTGCAAAGATTTACCCTACGCATTGTCTGACCTGGGCTATAGCATTCATTATTGGTGCCATGAGTATCTATCAATATAAACTTTGGTCATCAAACCTTCTGTTATTGAATACCTGGGTTGATGATGTTCACTATTTTTTCGTCGGTAACAGACCCAGTTGGTCTCTTTGTATAGAAGCGATGTTTTATCTTTCTTTCCCCTTTCTTTTCAGAGTAATGAAGACAATACCTGAAAAATTCGATTTAGCCGGATTAATAATAGTAACGGCGGCATCCTTATTGGTTCAAACATATATTTACCTCTGGGTTGAGCCGGACAAGATGATGGGGGCGTTTCCGATCTCGCAGCAACACTTTTGGGTTTCGTATATTTTTCCCCCATCACGCATATTTGAATTCCTTGCCGGTATGTTTGCAGCCCGGCTGCTGATGAACGGACGAATGCTCGTGCTGACGAAAACGGCGTCGTTTACCCTGCTTGCAGCAACTTACATCGGTTCCATGTATATCCCTTACCAGTTCAGTATGAGCGTGGTTTTCATCATCCCGGTGTGTTTATTAATCGTTTCGATTGCGGGTGATGATTTAAAATACCGAAACACTCTGTTAAACAGTAAAACATCGGTGTGGTTAAGAGAAATATCCTATTCCTTCTATATGGTTCATTTCTTAGTGCTCTTTTATTTTTTGAATCTTACGGCAGGAAGAAAGTTTAGCTTACCGGAGGGAATTGCGCTTATCGCCGTCGCGTTGGTTTTATCCGTCTCATTTGCCTCTTTTTTATATAAGTACTTTGAAGTGCCCGTGATGAAATTAATACTGGAGAAGTGCAGAGCGAAAGCCTTAGTGGCTCTGCGTAAACCTTCATAACGGATAACGGAGTATTGATCATCTTGTCGTCAGAATACGACGAACGGGGGAGGGCAGGCTTATGGGATGGGAGGGCATACGGCAGATGTATGCTCTCCCATTTGTATTTGAGATGAGGGAATTTCACTAACATGGGGAGTGTACGTGTTGGTTACGAATGCCCTAATAACCGATATTGTGCAGCCGGGGATCCTGAAAAAGTGAGGTCATTATGCCTCTGAATTTAGTGCTATCCAGATAAGGTGAATCTGTACGATAAACAAGCTCTATTTTGAAGTCATTGAACTGGCCACTGAGTTCATGAATTTTTATCTTATTTTGTACCTCGCCGCTGATAGAACAACGTAAAACTAACGACACGCCTTTGCCGGCAGCGATGCTGGAGAACAGTACGGGATAGGAACCACATTCTACCACCCGCTTAGGCGTGATATGCCCTTCATTAAAAAGAACATTATAATTGCGGGTAGTGGTTGCACATTTTTTGCTGCTGAGTAAAAAAACTTCGCCATCCAGACTGGAAATGTCTTTAATGGTGGGGTAATTTTTCTCTGTAATAATAACCAGTTCGCTGGAGAGTAATATGGAGCGCGCATGTTGCGTGTTTGAAAAACCTGCACCGATTATTACCGCATCAAATTCGTTTTGGTCGAAGGCATTAAGCAAGCTTATGGTGTTCCCAATCGAAATATCGATATTCCAGCCCAAATCATGACCTAAATCGATCAGTGAACTGACAATATAGGGGGGTAGACATTCGATTATGCCAATACGCATATTCAGCTGGCTATTTTTGGAGTGGGAAATGTTGTTTTTACAATCATCCGCAAGATTCAATATTTTAAGTGCGTAGTCATAAAGTATCTGGCCTTGCGCAGTCAGTGAGCACCCATCGGTTTTTCGATCTAACAGGGTGACATCCAGATTATCCTCCAGGCTCCTGATTCGGTGGGAAATACTCGATTGCACGCGATTCAGACGCTCGGCTGCCTGGGTTATGTTCCCTGTCTCCACGACTGTCACGAACGCAAGAAGTTCACTTAGCTTCATTTGAGACCTCATGCTAAAAATTAGTTCACCGTCACAACAATTATTTATATTCTGTATTAGTGAGTTTGTCACTATGTTTTAAAATCTCCGCTCCGGGCTACCACTGCGGGCACTGCGTGGCCACATCAGGGTGCGTGTCATTATTATTACCTTTCCGGCAGACATTAATTCTGAATTACGAATTTCAACAACAGACTGTGCTTATTTTCACGCTCTGTAACTCATGCTCATTTCCCTGAACTTTCCGTCCTCCTCAACAGGCATTTTGTCAGGGCATCAATACTTTCGATGAATGCCTCGATTTTATTCGCTGGTCTTTTATTGCCATGCCCATTACGATTTTATGAGTGATGGAGAGTATTCTCATATAAATCAACGCGTTGTCTATTTCTATTATCTGGATATATATATTACCGGATCTCAATTACGTGTATTTCGACAATTCATTTTTGTTTATGGGGTGAAATATGGCGCATGCAGAGTTTGATGAGGTAATGGTTGAGCTGGTTGACTACGCCTATGAGCGGACAACCTTTGATAATGAGACTTTACGCCTGGCGCGTTATTGTCTGCTGGATTCGATAGGTTGCGCAATTGCCGCCTCTGCCGATCACGACTGTCTGAAACTAATGGGCAGCGCTCAGTTCAGCAAGAGCCAGGCGGGTGTCCCGGTTGTCGGTACCGGACTCAGACTGGGACCGATCGAGGCGGCCTTTCATATCGGTTCGATGATCCGCTGGCTGGAGTTCAATGACACCTGGCTTGCGCAGGAGTGGGGGCACCCGTCCGATAATCTGGGGGCCATCCTGGCTGCCGCAACCTGGCATAGCCTGACTGACGGTAATCAGCCGCCCGCTGATATGACAGCCGTCCTGAATACGATGATTCGTGCTTATGAGATCCACGGCGTGCTGTGTCTGTCGAACTGTTTTAATGCGCTGGGGATTGACCATGTGGTGTTGGTGAAAGTGGCTTCTGCCATCGCCTCGGCTCAACTCCTCGGCTTGTCAAAAGACCAGGCACTGAGTGCACTGTCCAACGCTATTATCGACGGTCACTCTCTCCGAACCTACCGGCATGCGCCAAATGCCGGTACCCGTAAGTCATGGGCCGCCGGAGACGCCACGGCGCGTGGCCTGCAACTGGCGCTGTTCGCGCAAACCGGTGAAATGGGTTATCCCAGCGCGCTGACGGTCAGCCGGTGGGGATTCAATGATGCTGTTTTGCGGGGCAAACCCTTCAATCTGTCGCGCAACCTGTCAGATTTTGTCATTAAGAACATCTTGTTCAAGGTTCCCAATCCCGCTGAGTACCACGCCCAGACTGCTGTAGAAGCGGCCATTAACCTTCGGGAACGGATACTGGCAGCCGGGTTTACGCCTGAGAGCATCGAGTATGTGCGGGTAGAAACAACCCGACCGGCGATTCAGATTATTGATAAATCAGGACCGCTGAATAACTCCGCCGATCGCGATCACTGTCTCCAGTACATGGTTGCCGTGGGGCTGCAGACCGGAAATCTGACGATTAAAGATTTCCACGAACCGCTCGCCAGTGATCCTCAACTGGATGCACTGCGATTGAAAATCACCTGCACTGAACGCCCTTCCTTTACAGAGAACTACTACGACCCTGACAAGCGCGCCATTCCCAATGCGCTCTATCTGAAGTGTCATGGCATGACTGAAGAGATCTCTGAAACCATTGAATATCCGCTCGGCCATGTTCGTCGCCGTGAAGAGTGTTTCGGGGCGCTGCTGACGAAATTCCATCTGAATCTTTCAGACAGCCCGCTGCGTGACCGCGCCCATATTCTGGCCGAAACCCTGATTTCGGAATCGAAGCTTGATGCCATGTCCGTCACTGATTTGCTGAAAATGTTCTCCTGGGACTAGGCCGCATTTAACACACTTACCTATATTCATTTAGCGCGAGGTGATGAAGTGAAAAAAGCCATATTAGTGGGTTGCGGAGCGGAGATCGGCGCGAATTTGCTGATTCAGAATGATCCGGCGAAGGATGGTTTTGTTATTCAAACCGTCGTCACGAATCCTCCTTCTTTAGATAAACATTATCCTGAACTGCGTCCGATAGATGGCATCGTAGCCCGTCTGGCGATGGCGCATCCCGGCATCCAGTCTCACACCGACATTATCGATCATGACACCCTGCGGATCGACGGTCGTGAGGTTCACTTTTTCTTTGGCGATCTTGCCAAAGATCTTCCTCCGCAGACAGGTCGCTTCGACATTGGCTTTATCGCAACCAGCAAGCTGGATATGGACAAAAACAGCCCTGTCGCCCGCAACATGCAAGAACTCGCCGACGTGGTGCTGGGCGTTGCAGAGGCCAACGAACTGCCGAGTATCTATGGCTGTCTGGAAGATCTGACCCGCGATGATATCGACACGATACAACGCCAGGTGGTCGGTTCGGGCATGTATTGCCTCGGCTCCTGCCAGACCAATGGCATGCATGCCTCACTGCGCGTACTCACCGAGGCGCTCAGATCTATCCAATGCAACGCCTCGCATATTGTGTCGGTTGAAACCGATATCGTGCATCCGGATACGCCTAACGGTGTACTCGGCACCCGATCATTCGAGGGACGCCTGCAGGATGCGCGCGACAATCTCCGTCCGAGCTTCTCACAAATTGCCATGAGTCAGGACAAGGTGATGCCCTGGGCACCGTTAGTGAATACCGTCTCATTACGCGCGCCTGTGCATGCACCCGGCTATCAGATTAACCGTTTCATCGTTAAGGATGGCGGTGCGTTAACCCCCGGTCTCATTGAGGCGGCGATTGAGCGGGTGAGCGGGACGCATCCTCATGTTGTGAAAGCATCGCGGTCACCGTTAGGAAGCCGTGCATATGCCTTCGAGCGCCGGTGTTCAACCATTCTTTCCGATCAGAATCACTTGCTCATTCTCCGGCCAGCCTATCTGGCCAGTCAGAATTTGAGTGAGGTCATCATCCAGTCGTTTGTTAACAACACCGTCGGCTACAGCGCTGTGGTACGTGCTGTAGCGCGCAGCCTCGCGCTTGGCCTGCCAGTGGCAACTTTCCAGGGGATTGAAAAATGACAAGCTCACATACTGTAGATTTTTTGAGTTCAGGCTTCGTTGTGAAGACGGCCATGTCCGAAATGTTCAATGGCAAACTGAAAGCCGAAGTCGATCAGATCCGGGCATTGCACGATATTTATCCGGAACTGATGGTGCCGGTCTTGCACGACGGGCTGGCAGCCGGGCGGCAATTTTATATTCTCGAGAAGATGGATTCCCTTCCGCTGTCCAGGATCGTCTTTGACGAACAACGGTCGCTGGCTGAGCGCAGGATGATCGTCAGAAACGCACTGGAAAATGTACAGAAAGCGATCAGCCTGGAATCAGAAACCTCGTCGGCAATAACCCACGAGATGCCCGCCAGATTACAGGAAGAGTGGGAAGGCACGCGCTTCGCTCATGAGCTGTTTGATAAACCTATTCTGCTTAACGGGGTGCGTTTCAGTACCACGGCCCGGGAAGTCTATGAAAGAGCGCTGGAGCTGGCCCGGACTGAAGAGTTCAGATCGGTAGAAAAAGCCCATTTCAATTTTCACTTCGGCAATGTGCTCTATAACGAGGAGCATGCTCAGACACGTTTCATTGACCCTGACTTTTCCGTCCGCGGGCTGGATCCGCTTTTCGGCTTCTCGCGGTTTGCTTTTTCGTTCTGGCATGAGCTTGCGGCAGAGGTAAAGGATGCAGTCAAAATGGTCCCGATGGCGGATGCACTGATGTTCGTGCTGGCGAAGCCGGACTACGGCAGCATTCTTAGCGAGATCCCTGAGTTAGGCGGTATTTCCGGCCTGCTGCCGCTGATGGGGGAAAGTATGCGCAACCGGTTCTATGTCCTCACCACCTACTGTTTCCTGAGGAGTATCCGCATCAACGGCAGTAAACAGCCCTGGAAAGCGCCGCGCTCTCCCGTTGTTGCCAGCCCGGAAGAAGTGCTGATGCTGGGCCTGCTGGCCTACCTCGAAGGACCGGTTGCTGAGGCTGAAAGCCTCTGTGCGTAATTTCAATTCAATATAGGATGATAAGGATATGTCGCTGGTAAGCAGTAGTCCCTTAGAACAAGGATTTGAGGCGCCAAGGCGCTATCTGGCGGCTGCCGCCATTTTGATTGGCGTGGTTATGGCGGCGCTGGACAGTTCCATCGTCAATATTTCCTTGCCCTCTATTGCGGAGGCTTTACGGGTAGATTCAGCCTCTGTCATCTGGGTGACCAACGCCTATCAGGTTGCCAGCGCTGCAACGATGTTGATCTGTGCATCGCTGGGTTCGAGGATAGGGGAGCGGCGCTTCTACACCGCTGGCATGGTGCTGTTTACGCTGGCATCGCTGGGCTGTAGCCTCTCCCCGACCTTCGGCATGCTGGTTGCCATGCGTATACTTCAGGGGGTGAGCTATGCGGTCATGATCAGCGTCGGGCTGGGTCTGTACAGGGTTATCTTTCCGCCGCATACGTTGGGCACCATTTTAGGGCTGAACGCGCTGGCTTTTGCGGTGGGGACGGCCATCGGCCCGGCGTTAGGCGGCCTGATCATCTCTTATCTGGACTGGCCATGGTTGTTCTATATCAATCTCCCGCTGGGTGCACTTGCCATTGTCTTCTCCCTGATCTCCCTGGGCGTCGATACTGAGAAGGAAAAAGGCTTCGACTGGGGAGGTGCGGTGACCTCAGCCGTCGCTTTAGGGCTGATGGTCATCGCTGTGGATCAGATCGGGCGCTGGGATAGCCGCATACTCATGCTTTGCGGCGTCGCCTCGGTGCTGCTGCTGGCCATCTTTGTCAGCGTGCAGACGCGCTCAAAAAGCCCGTTGTTGCCGCTCGATATATTCCGTTCAAGGCGGTATACCTTTGCGGTGATCTCTTCTGTCTCAATGTTTGTGGCACAGGGGATGGCACTGGTGGGGTTGCCCTTTGTACTGCAGCATGCCTATCACTATTCGGTGCTGGAATCGGCGTTCATCTTTACACCGTGGCCGGTTGCCGTTGCAATCTGCGCTCCGGTGGCGGGCAGGCTGTCCAATCGTTTAAATCCTACCCAGATATCGACAGCCGGCGTGGTGATTTTCTCTCTGGGTTTAGGATCTCTGGCTCTGTTGCCGCAAGCGGCGACGGTGAATGATTTTCTCTGGCGCGTGGCGGTTTGCGGGATTGGCTATGGACTGTTCCTGCCGCCGAATAATAAAGAGATGTTCTCGAATGTGGCACCGAACCGAACGGTCACGGCCTCGGGGGTATTGTCAACCGCCAGGACAGCAGGGCAATCCATTGGTGCGGCGCTGGTCGCGATGGTTATTGCACTGTTGAACGGACTGACGGGGCAGGCGGGGGCACAGTTCGCCGTCTATGTCTTCGGGCTGGCCTGTCTTATCTCTGCGCTATCTTCTGTCTCAAGTATGCTGCGCCTGCACCGGTAACAGAGGTTATGCGTTATGCCCGCCGCAGGATAAATGCCATCCTGCGGCGGCTTTTCTGACGAATGGGTTATTCAGCCATTCACCGGTCAGATGACAAAAAATCCGCATACCCTGCTTTAGTGTCCGCGCTCTTTGACGCGTTAATGGCGATGCTGGCAGTCATGCCCGCCACTAATTCGACCCCGTTGGGCAGATGATCAATATGGATGCGTACCGGAATACGCTGAGCGAGTCGCACCCAGCTAAACGTGGACTCTACATCCGGCAGGCCCTGGCTACCGGGTGCGTCATTGCTATCATCTATCCCGCGACCAATGCTTTCTACRTGGCCTGTCAGCGCTGGTGCATATCCCATCAGCACGATTTTTGCCGTGCTACCGACATGAATACGCTGCATTTTCGTTTCCTCAAAATAACCCACTACCCAGAAACTGCTGGCATCAATAATGGCAACTTTTGTCTCCCCCGCGTTGGCATAATCGCCGGGACGCAGTCTCAGATGCGTGACATAGCCGTCTGCCGGAGAATGAATTGTCGCGCGGGAAAGATTGAGTTTTGCCAGTTCCAGCGCGGCCAGCGCCCCCTGATATTCCGCCGCCGCAACGCCCGCCGCACTGCTGGTATTTTGTATATCTTCTTTAGAGATTACTCCGCTAATCTGACTGCGACGTCTGGCAGCATCCTGACGCATTTGCATTTCATTTCGCTTCGCATCAACCTCAGCCTGAGCGCTGAGCACCGCCAGTTTCAACCATTGCGGATCGATTGAATAAAGAATATCTCCGCGATTAACCCATTGGTTATCCATCACGGCAACGCGGTTTACCGGCCCGGAAACATCTGGCGTGATTTGCACCACATCTGCCCGTACCCGACCGTCACGCGTCCAGGGCGTCTGTGCATAATGTTTCCACAGCATGAAGGCAATAATGGCTGCCACCATGACGGCGCTTAGTGTAAATATATAGCGGCCTAACAGCGAAAAAAATGGTTTCATACTGATAATCCTGACGCGTCCAGCCCCTGCATTAACAAGGCAAAGATAATAATAAAAGTCGTGAAATCAATGAGCGGCCGGCAGGGTAAACGCCGATAGAATCTGCTAAAAGATAAAAAGGGCGTGATTAAAATCGTGCCGGAAAATGCCATCAAAGCCATGACTAATAAGCCAGGCAAAAAGACGCCACCGATATTAATGTCAGTAATCATGTGACTGTTCCTTATCCCTCTCTTTTAATGCACAGTTTTTTAACGCACAGTGCAGATCAATAATATGCTCAATAAGAGCGTGCGGTTGTTGATGTGAAACCGGCGGGTTAATGGCGAGTATCAGGCTAATACGTTTCTGTAATTCACCGGGCTGCGCACCGCGGGCCAGCAGGTTGAGAAGTGTATTTACCTGTAATGCGGTTTCTCCCTCCAGCTTATTCAGTGAGCGTTTTAAATAAGTCACTGCAAGTCCAATATTTAAATAATGCAGCAGGCTATTAAGCACCGAGTCCGCCGTCTGGTTACTGCGCGGGAGCCGGGGCAGGATCAGTGCAGTTCGATCTATCATCAGATTTACCCAGGCCACATCATTCATGGATGAGAGACCCTTTGCGCGATATCTGATGTCACGGCGACATCGGTGCAGCAGACGACGGATAGCAGAATCCGCCTGTACGGTCTGTAATAAACCCATACTGACCACGGCATAGCCGGTTGCGGCAAATAACGCGACCGCCGTGTTGATGGCAGTGGCAAAGTCACCACTGTAGCGTGCCCCTAATTCAGACAAGATGGGCAGTGTCAGCGTGATGCCCATGGCCATGAACGTGGTGGGCGGTCTGGCCTGCAGAGATCCGGCCAGCAAATAAGCAGGCGCAAGTACCGCAACCAGCACACTAAATTCGGTCACCTGGGGAAGAAGGATGAAGCTATAAATCAGGCTGATAATCACGCCATAGACGGAGCCTGCAATATATTTAACGATATGAGGAACCGGCGTGTCGAAACTGCCAAATAATGTGCAGCAGACGCCGAGAATCGATACCGCTGTGGCGCCATCGGGCCACGCGGAGTAAATCCACAGCAGACAGCCACTGAAGATGATGGCAAACGCCCCCAGCGCAGCACGCGCAGCCGTAAAATGATCCCGGTGATAAACGTAACCTTTTGCCTCTTCGGCTCCATCAATCATATGCTCAGGTTTGGCCAAAAGGAGGGCATGAGAAAGCTGTTCGCATTGCTGCAAAAGCATGATTGTCTCTTCCAGCCGTTTGACAAAATTAACGCGCAGCGCTTCTTTAAAATTTAATTCGTCAGCGGATGACCGGTGTCGCAACGCCACACAACGTCGCCGCAGCCTTTCAGCACCGGCCTTACGCGCGGTTGAATCCTCACAGGCGAGCCAGTCTGTGACCTCACTGACCAGCGTCGCAATGCTGTCCGGTAAGAGGTTTAATTCGTGCAGATAATCATGTAACTGGTTACTCACAACCAAGAGCCGCGACAATCTGTCATGTATTAACTGACGTGCTTTACGTGATGATTTTGATATCGCGAAGTCATAGGGCAGATGATGACCAAACCCGTCAAGGGACTGTAACGTCAGCGCAAGCTGAAGCTGCTTTTCTTTCTCGCCGGCTTCTCTTTTTAACGTGTCAATCACCATCTGGCGGGCATCACGCTGTGTTACCGCGAGCTTGCTGTTGAAAAGACCCGTAATGCGTTTGGGTATGACATAGCGGTGGATAAAGCTGGCACACAGGATCCCGATCATGATCTCCTGTACCCGGGTGATGGCGATGTCAAAAATTGCGCCGGGTTCGAACACCGCAGGAAAACCAATAAGACTTGCCGTGTAGCCCGCCAGAACAAAAGCATAGGCGCGGGGGGTACGGTCAAGCTGCGAAAAATAAAGGCAAAGTGTTATCCAGCCGGTCAGTACCAGACTGCAAATTATCGGTGTGTTGACAAAATTGGGCACAATCACCACCGTCATCGCCGCGCCTGTTATCGTGCCCGTCAGGCGATAAACGCTTCGACTCAGTGAGGCTCCGACGGATGTCTGCGAAACGATATAGACAGTAATAATTGACCAGGAAGGCCTGTCCAGACCGACAGACAAAGCGATGTAATAGGCCAGCATGGCAGCGGTAAACGTCTTGGCTGAATATAACAACGCATTCGCATCGTTAAGAAGCAAGGAGGAGGGGAATGCCCTGCGTAAAGAGTTGAACATGAGAGTAATGGCCCCTGGCAAGCGATGGTGGCAAAAGAGTCATTTGCGCATACCGGCAATTATTGCCAGATTACTCAGGGGTGGAAATACTCTATACTGCCAGAAAATACCTGAATCCGGCCAATATGACGCTTTCCCGCGACGTTATTTCACTTTTTGATCCCGACTCCACCGGCTGTGCGGCTGTGGCGCGCCACATTGATTTCACCGAGTACGAAGCGGAAGTTCCCGTTCACACCCATCGAAAGGGACAGTTCATCCTTGCCCTGTATGGTGCGGTAACCTGTCGGGCTGAGAATGACATATGGATTGTGCCGCCTCACTGCGGCGTATGGATCCCCGGAGGAACTCCCCATAGTGCGAGAGCCACCTGGAATGCGCATCTCAGCTATTTATTTGTTGAGCCGGGAGCCGCCGCACTACCAGAACAATGCTGCACATTTGCTGTTTCTCCCCTTATTCGCGAACTGATTAGTCGTCTGGTCGGGGAAGATGCGCATTACCCGCCGGACAGCCATGCGGCACGGCTGGCACGGGTCACGCTTGATGAACTGGTGAATATGCCGCAGCAGAATTTTAATTTGCCGGTCTCAGAAAATCCCAAAATACGAGAGATGGCCGATGCGCTGGTCAGCCATCCGCAAGACCGCAGTACATTGCGTGAGTGGGCAAAACGCCTGGCATTAAGTGAACGTTCCCTTGCACGACTTATGGTGCGCGAAACAGGACTTTCATTCGGACGCTGGCGTCAGCAACTGCATTTGATTATTGCGCTACGGGGGCTTGCCAGCGGCCAGTCCGTACAAAATGTGGCGAATGAATTAGGCTATGAGTCAGTCAATGCTTTCATCACCATGTTTAAGAAGTCTGTCGGCTGCACGCCTGCGCTCTATTTTAGTGAAAGAAAATAAGCCTGATACGGCCCGCGGACGATGACCTTCAATGCGCCGTGGCGAGGCATCTGCTGCCAGAACCCGCAAAATCCCCCGTTGTTAATCAAATAAACTGAATCAGTATGTTAAACAAATGATATTTATTCTCATCCTGAGTCGCGTAAAGTAAACCCATCACTAAGCCCTGTTCCGCATGACAGAGACAGGGCACCGGTTTACGGATTATGAGGATGAAGACGCTATGAAAAAGATTGGATTTTTATCATTCGGGCACTGGACGCCATCCCCCCAGTCGGGCACGCGCTCGGCGGCTGATGCCTTATTGCAATCTATCGATCTGGCTGTCGCAGCCGAAGAACTGGGGGCCGATGGTGCTTATTTCCGGGTGCATCATTTTGCGCGCCAGCTTGCGTCGCCTTTCCCGTTGCTGGCAGCCATCGGCGCGAAAACCCGCAAGATTGAGATCGGTACCGGCGTTATCGATATGCGCTATGAAAATCCGTTGTATATGGCGGAAAGCGCCAGCGCTGCGGATCTGATTTCCGGGGGGCGTTTACAGCTCGGTATCAGCCGTGGTTCGCCTGAGCAGGTCATCGACGGCTGGCGCTATTTTGGTTATCAGCCGGAAGAAGGCGAAACGGAAGCCGATATGGCGCGCCGTCATACAGAGAAACTGCTTGATGTCCTGCGCGGCGAAGGTTTTGCGAAACCTAATCCGCAACCGATGTTTGCGAATCCGCCGGGTTTGTTACGCCCTGAACCCTATTCTGCCGGGCTGCGTGAACGTATCTGGTGGGGCGCGGGCTCGAATGCTACCGCCGTCTGGGCGGCGAAACTGGGCATGAACCTGCAAAGCTCCACGCTGAAAGATGATGAAACCGGCGAGGCGTTCCATATTCAGCAGGCGCAGCAAATTCGCGCTTACCGTCAGGCCTGGGCTGAGGCGGGGCATGAGCGTACACCGCGTGTGTCCGTCAGCCGCAGTATTTTCGCCCTGATGGATGACCGCGACCGCGCGTATTTTGGCGGCAGCGGCGATGATGGCGACAAAGTCGGCTTCCTCGATGAGAAAACCCGGGCGATTTTCGGCCGCAGCTATGCGGCGACACCGGACAGATTGATCAAATTGCTGAAGCAGGATGAAGCGATCGCCGAAGCCGACACCTTATTGCTGACCGTTCCGAATCAGCTCGGCGTCGATTACAACGTGCATGTGATTGAGTCAATCCTCAAATATGTCGCCCCTGAAATGGGCTGGCGTGAATAATCGCTGAAGAAAGTTTCAGAAACCCAAAGCCCGCATGAGGAAACTCAGGCGGGCTTTTTGCATTTTGAGACGCTGACAGAGAAACCTCTGTCAGTCAGGGGCTATTCTATAATCAGAGCGGGTGGCATTTTGGTGATAAAACCCGCAAAAATCGCGTATAAGTCCTAAGGCAAAATCTATCAAATACATAGGGTGATTCAGATGTGACTGGTTTCAATCCGCGTATAGAGTAGCAATGAGACTACATAACAGGAGTGTGAGCATGAGCAGTTCTATTGATGAAGAAGCAAACGACGCAAAGCCAATTGTTGAAGCAGACAGAGAAGCCGGTGCCGGTAAATGTCCTTTCCATGAAGGAAACTCAAATAAAGCCTCTGGCGGCGGGACAACTAACCGTGACTGGTGGCCTAACCAGCTCAGGGTTGACCTGCTGAATCAGCACTCAAATCGCTCAAACCCGTTGGGCGAATCCTTTGATTATCGTAAAGAATTTGCCAAATTAGATTACTCCGCACTGAAAGCCGACCTCAAAGGGGTGCTCACTGCGTCGCAGCCCTGGTGGCCGGCGGACTGGGGCAGCTACATCGGTCTGTTCATCCGTCTGGCATGGCACAGCGCCGGGACGTATCGCTCCGTCGACGGACGCGGCGGTTCCGGTCGCGGCCAGCAGCGCTTCGCCCCGTTAAACTCCTGGCCGGACAACGTCAGTCTGGATAAAGCGCGCCGTCTGTTGTGGCCGGTGAAACAAAAATACGGTCAGAAAATTTCCTGGGCCGATCTGTATATTCTGGCGGGTAACGTCGCACTGGAAAACTCCGGTTTCCGCACCTTTGGTTTTGGTGCCGGGCGTGAAGACGTCTGGGAACCGGATCTGGACATTAACTGGGGTGATGAAACCACCTGGCTGGAACACCGCCATCCTGAAGAGCTGGCCAAATCTCCGCTGGGCGCAACGGAAATGGGGCTGATTTACGTCAACCCGGAAGGGCCGAATCACAGTGGTGATCCGGCGTCGGCTGCGCCGGCCATTCGTGCCACGTTCGGTAATATGGGCATGAATGATGAAGAGATCGTCGCGTTGATTGCCGGTGGTCACACGCTGGGTAAAACACACGGCGCAGGTCCGGCCGATAATGTGGGTGTTGACCCGGAAACCGCACCGATTGAATCACAAGGCCTGGGCTGGAAAAGCAGTCACGGAACCGGTGTCGGCGCGGATGCCATCACCTCCGGCCTGGAAGTGATCTGGTCGCAAACCCCGACGCAGTGGAGCAATTACTTCTTCGAGAACCTGTTCAAATACGAGTGGGTGCAGACCCGCAGCCCGGCAGGGGCGATTCAGTTCGAAGCCGCTGATGCGCCGGACATTATTCCTGATCCGTTCGATACCTCAAAAAAACGCAAACCGACCATGCTGGTGACCGATCTGACGCTGCGTTTTGATCCGGAATTCGAGAAAATTTCCCGTCGTTTCCACGGTGATCCGCAGGCCTTCAACGAAGCTTTTGCCCGTGCATGGTACAAACTGACCCACCGCGATATGGGGCCGAAAGCCCGTTACATCGGACCGGAAGTGCCAAAGGAAGACTTAATCTGGCAGGATCCGTTGCCGGTGCCGGTGTATCACCCGACGGCTGGCGATATCGCGCAACTGAAAGAGAAAATTGCCGCTTCCGGCCTGAGCGTCAGTGAACTGGTCTCGGTGGCGTGGGCGTCAGCGTCGACCTTCCGTGGCGGTGACAAACGCGGCGGTGCGAACGGTGCGCGTCTGGCGCTGCGTCCGCAAAGAGACTGGGAAGTGAATGCCATTGCAGCCCGCGCACTGCCTGCTCTGGAAGCTATCCAGCAGTCATTCCAGAAGGTGTCTCTGGCGGATGTGATCGTTTTAGCCGGTTCGGTTGGTATTGAAAAGGCGGCGAAAGCGGCTCATATCGACATCGAAGTGCCTTTCACGCCGGGTCGGGTGGATGCGCGTCAGGATCAGACGGATATTGAGTCGTTCGAACTGCTTAAGCCAAAAGCGGATGGTTTCCGTAACTACCGTGGCGAAACGGCCAATACATCGACTGAAAATCTTCTGATCGACAAGGCTCAGCAACTGACCCTGACCGTGCCGGAATTAACGGTGCTGGTCGGCGGATTACGTGCGCTGGGGGCTAACTACGACGGCAGTAATCTGGGCGTGTTCTCGGAAAAAACCGGTGAGCTGAACACGGATTTCTTCGCGAATCTGCTGGATATGCGTACCGAATGGAAACCTGTTGATGGCTCCGGTGAGCGTTTTGAAGGTCGTGATCGCGTCAGCGGAGAAGTCAGATTCGCCGCCACGCGTGCCGATCTGGTGTTTGGCTCGAATGCCATATTACGTGCCAACGCGGAGGTTTACGCCAGCAGTGACGCCAAAGAGAAGTTCGTGAAAGACTTTGTCGCCGCCTGGACTAAAGTGATGAATCTGGACAGATTCGAGCTTTGATCTGAACTGATCGTTTGAAAGCCAAAAGCCCGCTTAAATTTTATTAAGCGGGCTTTTTTTTCAGTCACGCAATAAAAGAGGATTGTTATCTAATTCCAGGGTGTCGCGTACCTCCCAGCCCCTGAGCTTGCCGGGGTTAAGTAACCCGTCGGGATCAAGACACTTTTTAACCGAAACGACGTCAGGTTTAATTTCTCCCTGTTTACCCTCTTCAATGCGATAAACATGCGGGTTATTTATTTTCACGTCATTATCACGGAAGATTTTCATTATTTCGTTCAGTCTTTCTTCGGTGGAATAACGCACAAGTTGTAAACCGCTGGCGGTGATATTGCCGTCATTGTCACGCAGGAACTCAATATGCGAAATCACCTCGTCGCCGAACAAAGCCGCCATATCGATGATCTGCTGGCGATAATTCGTATAATTAAACGCCGTCTGTAAATAGGTCAGGGTGCTGTCAATTTTCAGCGCGTGCAGCGTGGTGTGGTTCCAGCAATATTCCATCAGCGACGCATTAGCCTCACGCGCCGCGTCGGCAGACTGACGCACTGCGCTGTGCCCGTGGTACTTTTCCAGCAGATGGGCGCAGAAACCTTCGCTTTCCTGCGCAATCACGCTGATCACCGCATGCTGGCTGGCCTGATAATGCCCGTTCAGATGACTGAAATAAGACGGGATCGGCGCGGCAAACAGCGCGAGCTGGCGTTTGACCAGCCCCGGTGAACGGGCAACGGCGTTGGCATAATCCAGTGCGTCGGTGAAGTCGTCGAACACGTCCAGCCGTTCAATCCACTGATGAACCGGTGCCAGCGCCAGTTCAACCTCAAGCACAATGCCGTTGCTGCCATACGCGTGATGCAGCAGCAATGCCTGCGGGGCGGGCACATGCAGAATGCGCGGTTCGGCTTCCATGGTCATGACTTTTACGCTGAGCACATTGCCCGGTGCGCCGAGCGGGCCGTAGTTAATGGATCCGATACCGCCAAAGCCGCCGCCGTAAAGGCCACCGAGGCTGGCGAGCCGGTAAGTGGAGGGCATGCAGCGCAGTTCCCAGCCTGCCGGACGGGTCAGGGTTTCAATCTCCGCCAGCCGGATCCCCGCCTGTGCCCGCACCACACCGTTAGCCAGTTCGCAAACCTGATTAAACCCGGTCATGTCCACCAGAATTCCGCCTTCCAGCGGCACCAGTTGGCCGTAGTTGCCGGTCGCGCCGCCGCGCAAAATCAGCGGTAACTGGTGCTGAACGCAGGCTTTCACCAGCAAAATCAGCTCTTCTTCGCTGCGCGGCCTGACCACAGCATCGGCCTGTTTGTCTTCCAGTTGCCGTTTCAGCACCGGGCTGAACCAGTGAAAATCACGGGAAAGGCGTTTAACCTTCGGCGCCTGTAAAGTCCAGTCGAGATCAGGCAGCGCCTGCTGAATCAGGGCGAGCACCTGTTGACGTTGTTCGCTGTCCATATTCTTCCTGCCAAA
The DNA here is from genome assembly GCF_056402435.1 of Rahnella sp. P4_A8. NCBI lineage: Bacteria > Pseudomonadati > Pseudomonadota > Gammaproteobacteria > Enterobacterales > Yersiniaceae > Rahnella > Rahnella sp. P4_A8. Next base: position 71,447 of record NZ_JBFUHK010000014.1, read on the forward strand.
AATGAATGAGGTTAATGAGATTGCACGGCTTCGCTTTCATGCCAGGCGCTCAGGGCGCGCCTCGAAATCCACGACATCACACCAAACAGCGCGATACCGGTGAGTGAAATTAACAGCAGGGCGGCAAACATCAGCGGGATGTCGAGCTGATAGCCCGCCTGCAATATCTGGTAGGCCAGACCGGTGTTATTGCCGCCGGTGCCCGCCACGAATTCAGCCACCACGGCACCAATCAGCGACAGGCCACTGGAAATGCGCAGCGCGCCGAAAAAATACGGCAGCGCAGAAGGGATGCGTAAGCGGATCAGGATTTGCAGACGGCTGGCGCGGCTGAGCTGGAAATAACTCAGCAGGCCGGGCGAGACACTGCGCAACCCCTGCGTGGTGTTAGAAATGATCGGGAACACCGCCATCAGCGTCGAACACACCACCAGCGACAACGTGGTGTCTTTGACCCAGATGATGATCAGCGGCGCGATAGCGACAATCGGCGTCACTTGTAAAAACACGATGTACGGGAACAACGCGGTTTCAACAAAGCGGTTCTGCACCAGCACGAAAGCCACGACCGAACCGATGACGATAGAGAGTAAAAACGAGATCAAAGTGATTTTCAGCGTAAACAGCAGTGACATGGTCAGCGTACCGAAGTTGGTCCACAGGCTTTCCAGCATCACTACCGGCGAAGGCACCAGAAACTGGGGGATTTTGAAATAACTCACCCAGCCCTGCCACAGTAAGACCACCACAATCGCGACCACAGCCGGATACAGCACCTTGCGAAAGGTTTGGTTATTGATCCACGGAGAGGATTTTTGAGTTTGCATAGCGTTACTCCATACCCGATTGGCTGGCTTGCAGCAGGCTGTCCTGCAACTGCTTCGCATAGCGTGAAAATGCCGGACTGACGCGGAAATCGTCGTTGCGCGGGAAGGGTTCGTTAATGGCGATATCTTCCACTACCCGCCCCGGACGGGCGGCCATCATGATCACCCGCTGCGACAGAAATACCGCTTCGTGAATCGAATGCGTGACGAACACCACCGTCAGCCCCTGTTCCCGCCACAGGCGCAGCAGATCGCTGTCGAGCTTGTTGCGGGTGATTTCATCCAGCGCACCAAAAGGTTCATCCATCAGCAGCAGTTTCGGACGCGTCACCAGCCCGCGGGCAATGGAGACGCGCATCTGCATGCCGCCTGACAGTTCGCGCGGCAGGACTTTGGCAAATTTCCCCAGTCCTACCAGTTCCAGTGCTTCACTGACGCGGGTATTGGCTTCGGCTCGCGGCACGCCCGCCAGATCCAGCGGCAAACGCACGTTGTTCTGCACGTTGCTCCACGGCATCAGCGTGGCTTCCTGAAACACGAATGACAGTGGCACCTGCGCTTTTTCACGGCTGTCGCGCCGCCACAGCACCAGTTTGCCGTCGCTGGGTTCCGTCAGCCCGGCGACCATTTTTAACAGCGTACTTTTGCCACAGCCCGACGGGCCGAGCAGGGTGACGAATTCACCCTGATTGATGGTCAGATTGACCGGCAAAAGGGCGCGGGTGCCGTTGCTGTAAATTTTCTCCGCCGACAGCACTTCGATGGCAGGCACGGGCGGCGGATTGGCTGAGCGGACATCGCTCATCACGGTCAGTTTGGGGGCTGAATTCATGGCATAACCTTCGCGTCTTTGATCATGTCGAGGGTATAAGTCTGCTCAAACGGCACTTTATCCGCGTCGATCAGCTTGTTTTTCACCAGCATGTCCCAGGTCTTTTTCAGACGCGGTTCAGTGATGATGCCGATACCGCCGGTTTGTGCGTCGCCGCCGGTCACCAGCTCATACTTCTTCATCTGTGCGATGCCGAAGGCAATCTGGTCTGCCCCCATACGCGGGTTGGCCTGGGTGATAAGCTGGTTGCCCGCGGCCGGATCCTGCAAGTATTCCTTCCAGCCCTGCATCGAGGCCTTCACGAAAGCGGCCACCGCTGCCGGGCGTTTTTTAACAGTATCCGCCATGCAGATAATCGAGTTGCCATACGGCGGATAACCCCAGTCACTGAGCATGTAGACGTAGAACGGTTTGCCGCCTTTTTCGATCGAGAAAGGTTCGGAGGTGACATAACCCTGTTGCACCAGATTATTGTCTGCCAGGAACGRCTGCACGCTGAAGGTGTACGGGCGGATTTTGGCACTCCCCAGCCCCAGTTCACTTTTCGCCCACGGCCAGAAAGAGGTATATGCCTCGGTGGCCAGCAGGAAGGTTTTGTCTTTCAGTTCCTGACCTTTCTCCACTTTGTCGTGGCTGATAAACACCGTCGGCGAATGCTGGAATACCGTCGCGACGGTCACCGCATGCACGCCTGCCTGCCAGGTTTCCAGCGCCTGACCGTTGTCGCCGAGCGTACAGTCAGCCTGTCCGGCGGCCATCAGTTGCATCACATTGACCTGCGGGCCGCCCATTTTGATGCTGACATCCAGACCGGCAGTTTTGTACAACCCTTTGGCCTGCGCCTGGTAAAAACCGCCGTGCTCCGCCTGCGCGTACCAGTTGGTCAGGAAGGTAAATTTCTCTTCCGCCATGCTGGTGGTGGAAACCCCGGCCAGCAGCACGGCCAGCAGGCTGTAAGTGAAGGGACGCTGTATTTTCATCTTGAGAATTCCTTTATTCAGAGGCCAGAGAAGACGAAGGAGGAGTGAAGCTGGTTTGCACAAAGCCGTTCCAGTGGTGTTTTCCCCAGGTTGGCTCGCTGCGGGCTTTCCATTGCATGTGATGGATTTCGGTGATCGCCTGCGCCCAGCTCGCCGCCAGCGAATCGAGGATCGCGTGGCCCTGTTCAGCGGTTGCGCCGGTCGGGTCGCCAATGACGCCGCTCGGGCCAAAATCATAGGAAGCCCAGGCAGCGGCAGGGCGGCCAGATGACAGCGTCGGGCACGGGAATTCCGGCGGATAATTGGCGACGGCATGTTCGATGTGAACACATTCCGGTGCCAGCGCCAGCATTACAGCGGTTTCGCTGTGACCGGCATGCATCGCCATTTTCTGCTCCTGCGCGCTCAGGAACTGATTTTCCACGTTGGGCACGCGGAACACGTCGTGAGGGATCATGATCATGTCGCCGTGACGCAGGCGCATTTCCCGCGAAGCCATTTGCAGCACCTGCGGCTGTCCGCCGTGACCGTTAATCATCAGCAGCTTGCGGAATCCGGCGCGATACAGCGATTCGGCAATTTCTAAAATCGTCTGTAACAGCGTGTCGCCGGTTAAGGTCAGCGTGCCGGGGAAATTTAAATGTTCGTCAGATTTGCCGTAGGTGATGGGCGGAATAGCGTAAGCAGGAATAGCTTCCGGCAGCCGCGCCAGGGCATGGCCCGCCACGCCGGAGGAGATCACGCTGTCAACCGAACATGGCAGATGCGGCCCGTGCTGCTCAATCGCACCGGTCGGTAAGACGATCACGGTGTTGGCTTTGTCGGGCAGGGCGGCAATGGCCGTCCAGCTCAGAAAAGGGAGAAAACGCGCTGCGGGAATATAACCGTTAATCATGCTGTGCCTCGTGGTCGGACATTTTAGGGTTAGCGGGACTGGGGTAACCAGGCGGTGGCTTCCACCTCAATCAGCACCCCGGCGTCTGGCAGCATTTCGCTGACCTGTACCACGGTAGAGACCGGCGGCTGCCCGGGATAAAAGAGTTTTCTGACCCGGCTGTAATACGGGAAGTGATCGAGATTGCGAAAATACTGCACCAGCTTGATCACATCGCTCATTTGCCCGCCCGCGTCTTCAATGGTGTGGCGGATGCTTTCGAGCACATACCAGCTTTGCGCCAGAACCGGCCCCTGTTTGGCGTCAGTGGAGAATTCGCCTGTTTCGCCCAGCAGCAGGCGTGCTTCGACGGGGATATCCTGAAAACCGCGCACGATGGTCGCCGTCTGCGGGTTAACGGGAATAATGCCGGAGAGAAAAACGAAATCACCGGCACGACGCCACGCGGCATATTTGGCGAGCGGTTTTCCCGCTCCCGCTTCAAGACTCATGGGATAACTCCTGATTCCAGGTACGTTGGTGCGTCAGCCTGCCGTGGTGAATAACCAGACGGGCCGCGCTGTGTAAAGGCCAGGTCAGGCTGTCGCTGCCCGGAAAGAGAACCAGCGTGGCGTCGCTGCCGGGCGCAAACGGCAGGGCGTTCTGAGCCTCACCGGTCAGTGCGCCGACATCGCAAATAAGCCGTGACTGCTGATCAAAAACGTTTTCAAGCTGAAGCGCGAACAGGGCGCAGCTCAGCGTATCCAGCGGGTCATAACTGCCCGCCGGACAAAAGGCGTCCTGTACGTTATCGCAGCCAAGCAGCATCGGAATACCCGCCGCCTGTGCTTCTTTCAGCAGGGTGATACCGCGCTGGCGCGGCGTGCGACTTGTGACGGCGTCCTGCAACAGCAGGTTGGTCATCGGCAGCGCAATCAGCGTGACGCGCTGCGCCGCCAGCACACTCAAAATCTCCTGCGCCTGTTGTTCACTGCCGGAAGCCAGCGCACAGCCGTGGCTGCAACAGATATGGCCGCTGAATGTGCTCTCCGACAGGTAATCCGCCAGCCAGCTCAGGCCGTGTGCCACCGGCGAAAGCTCCTCGTCGATATGCAAATCCAGATTCAGTTGCCAGCGTGCGGCGCTGTGCATCAGGTGGGTCATCGCCGCCGGATCCCAGTTTGAGGAGTGGATAAATCCGCCCAGCAGGCAGTCTTTTCCGTTTTGTGCCACCGCGCGGGCGATGCGGTCAGCCGCTTCGGCATCGGCGAAAAAGCTCAGCGGTGCCAGCGCCACCCGCTCCAGCGTGACACCCGGTTGCGCCATCCCGCTCAGCTCAAGCCAGGCCTGCGGTGGCTCCACGTCAAACCAGTCAATGTGAGTGCGCAAACGGGTCACGCCGTTCGCCGCTGCCCAGCTCAGTGCCTTGCCGGCACGCTGGCGAATGTCAGCCGCCGTCCAGTGCTGACGGTCCTGATGCAGGGTTTCAATGGCCGCCAGCAGACCGGGTTTTGACGGGCGGCTGCGGGCAAGGGTGAAGGTTTTATCGAGATGCGCATGGGGTTCAACCAGCCCCGGCAGCGCCAGTGCGCCGTGTGCGTTCCACAAATCATCTTGTTCTGGCTGATAAGGCGTCACGGACGCAATTTTGCCTGCATCAAAACGCACATCTGCCGTCACCGGTTCGCCTGCCTGCAAAGGCCATCCGTCGGGCAGCAACCACGCGGGGAGGCGAACGTTAGCAATGCCATTAAGTGTTGCAGCGGGGGTGGGAATGTTCATCGTCAGGCTCCGCGTGGACATTACAGGTCGAGGACCAGAACGGGACTTTTGGATCGCGAACAGCACAGCGTTATCTGCGTGTTCTCCGCTTTCTCTTCTTCAGTCAGCACGCAGTCACGGTGATCGGGAATACCGTCGATCACGTCAGTAATACAGGAGCCGCAAATACCCTGTTCGCACGACAGCATAATATCGACTCTGGCACTTAATAAAATTTCAGCAATCGTCTGGTGCGGGCCGACTAAATAACGTTGTCCGGTGGAGTTAAGCTGAATATGAAATGCCTGGCTGTCGGTTTCATTATTCAGATTCGCATTACTGAACCGTTCGAAAGATAATTGATTTTCCTGCCAGTGATGGGTCTGCATAATGTCTTTAAGCCGCTGAATAAATCCGTCCGGGCCACAGGCCAGCACCCGCGTATTTTCATCCGGCTGCAACAAACTCAGTGGCGTGTTATGGCGCAGGGAATCGTTTGCGCTGCTGTCATGAAAAAAGACGTGTTTCGCTAAGGCAGGCGCGGTTAAACGCGGCAGAAACGCAATGTGCTCGCTGTCTGAAACAGAGTAATGCAGTTCAAATTCAATCTGTTGCTCAGCCAGGTGTTCCGCCATCGCCAGCAACGGCGTGATGCCGATCCCCCCGGCAAACAGTAAATATCGCCCGGCCTGTGGCAGCGGAAAATGATTGCGCGGTGCCGAGATCATCAGGTTATCGCCGGGGCGGAAATGATGATGAATGAAGTGCGAGCCGCCGGTGGAGTGTTCCGCCAGTTTGACGCAAATTTCATAATATTCACCGCTGCTGTTTTCACTGCACAAAGAATACTGGCGCGGGCCGAGTTCGGGAATAAAAACGTCAATGTGTGCTCCCGGTAAATAAGCCGGTAATAAACTTCCTTGCTGCGCAACAAGCTGCAGGGAAATATTCCCGACACCGTTGATATTGGCGGTTTTAATTGTGACAGGGATTAATCCGGCATCTTTCATCGTCATTTACCGTATTGACTCTGGTGAAACATTCATAAAAAGGGGAGTCGGTCCGTTTGCCGCATAACCCGCTGTCTTAACGCGCATTACTGCGCGGAGCCGGCCTGATGAGCGGTGAAACGATTGTTCCCGTTGCAATGAAAGCTACGTTATTGTTATAAAACTGTTGCGTCCAGCGCTTTGATTCGCACATCCCGTTGCATAAAAGAGAGCACTCATTATGTTCGCATTCTCCCGGTTTCTGCTGTACTTCACTGAGGTCGCCCGCCAGGGATCGTTCCGTAAGGCGTCGGAAACCCTGCACGTTGCCGCATCGTCAATTGACCGGCAGATATTGCGGGTTGAAAAAGAATTAGCCATGCCGCTGTTTGAGCGACATCCCACCGGGCTGCGGCTGACGGCGGCGGGCGAGCTGTTACTGCATGCTGCTAATAACTGGAAAAAGGATTTCTCGCGTGTCTGCGAACAGCTCGACGATCTGCGCGGGTTACGGCGCGGACACGTGCGCATTGCCACCATCGATGCCATCAACCGGCAGTTTTTCTCGTCGATGCTCAAAAAGGTGCATCTCGAGTATCCGAACATTTCATTCACACTGACCACCATGAACAACGTGGACATCCAGCAGGCGCTGATGTCGGGCGATGCTGATTTCGGACTGATGCTGAATCCGCAAAGCTCCCGCGAGTTGCAGGTGCGGGCTTTTGCCGAAATCGATTTGGGTGTCGTTGTGCCCAAAGGGCATCCGCTCGGGGGCAGAAGCGGCGTGCGTTTTAATCAGTGCATGGAATATCCGTTTATCCTGCCCGCCGCGCCGCTGATGCTGGCCGAGCCGGTGCAGGCGCTGATGAATATCAACGGCGACATGATTAATGAGGTCGCGGTATCGAATAACATCCACATGATCCGCTCGCTGATTAAGGAGAAAATGGGCATCGGCATTCTGTGCTGGCTCGATATCATGGATGAGGTGGAAAGCGACGAACTGCAGTTTATTCCGCTGACCGATCCGCAGTTAAAAACCTTCACGCTCTCCCTGTGCGTCGCCCCTTCACGACAACTTTCTCTGGCCGCTTCGATGATGCTTAAACAACTGGAGATGCTATTCAGCCAGATCCAGACGCCGGGGCGCAACCGGCACTGATTTGCACTGATTTGGTGCCTGGCGCTCTGTGATGAATCAAAGGTTGCAGGGGGTGAGACCTGTTTATCCCGACAACGCGCAGGGAAAGCGGGTCTGCGAAGTTGGCATCGTTTTTGTATAGTTAAACGTGAGTAGAAGCGGTCAGTGCAGGCAACTGCGCGGGACATTGCTCAGCAACCATTTCGCGGTTCATTTTGAGCCGGTCAGGGGGCTGAGCCGCGTTTGCTTATCCTCCCTCCGGCGATGATTAGGAGAGGAGCAATGAAGTCAATTTCCCGCATTCCCCTGTCTTGCTGCGTGCTGAGCACGCTGATTGCTGGTGCTTTCTCACTGTCGGCGCAGGCCGATGAGAAAATCGCGCTGCTGACTTCCTGGTACGCGCAGGCTGAACAGGGCGGCTATTATCAGGCGCTGGCGACGGGCATTTACAAACGTTACGGGCTGGATGTCAGTATTCAGTCCGGCGGCCCGCAGATCAACGGCATGCAGTTACTGTTGTCAAAACGCGCGGATGTGATCATCGGTTATGACCTCCAGTTGCTCGAATCCGTGCAGCGTGGTTTTCAGGCCAAAGCTATCGCCGCCCCTTTCCAGTTCGACCCGCAGGGTTTACTGACGCATGCGTCCGTGACGTCGCTCGACGGCCTGAAAGACAAAACCATTCTGGTGTCCAGCTCCGGGCAATCGACCTGGTGGCCGTGGCTTAAGGCGCGTTATCAGCTCAGTGATTCTCAGGTTCGTCCGTATACCTTCAACATTCAGCCTTTCGTCGCCGACGGGAACGTGGCGCAACAGGCGTATGTCAGCTCTGAAGTGTTTCAGGCGCAGAAGGCTGGCGTGAAATCCAATTTCTTCCTGTTCTCGGAGCACGGCTATCCGCCTTACGGTGGCATTCTGATCACCCGTCCTGAGCTTATCAGCAGCCGGAAAGACGCGATGGCGAAGTTCGTAAAGGCGTCGATGGAAGGCTGGGTGAGTTATCTGCAAAACCCGGCGGCGGGTAATGCGCTGATCAAAAAGGATAACCCGAAGATGACCGACGACCTGCTGGCCTGGGGTGTTGAGCAAATCCAGGCGCACCACCTGATTGATGGCGGCGACGCGGCGACGCAGGGCTGGGGCACCATGACCGAAGCCCGCTGGCAGAAAACCCGTGATTTCATGGTGAACGCCAAACTGCTAAACGCGGATACCGACTGGAAGCAGGCGTATACCACCGAATTTGTTGAGCACATGCAGGTTAAACCCTGAGGAGTGTTGCGATGTCATCTGACTCTTTACTGATTAAAAATGCGCACGCCATCCTCACCGGTCTGCCGGGAGAAGCCGCGCGTCACGCCGGGCCGGATATCCGTGTGCGTAATGGCGTCATCGAGGCGATCGGCCCCCTGACGGCGTTGCCCGGCGAGCGGCTGATGGATGCCCGCGACTGCGTGGTCTATCCGGCCTGGGTCAATACGCATCATCATCTGTTTCAGTCATTGCTCAAAGGCGAACCGCAGGGATTGAACAAAAGTCTCACTGCATGGCTAAGCGCGACGCCTTACCGCTTTCGCGCCACGTTTGATGAATCCACCTTTCGCCTCGCGGTGCGTATCGGCCTGACCGAACTGCTGCGTTCCGGCTGCGCCACCGTGGCGGATCACAATTATCTTTACTGGCCGGATATGCCGTTCGATACCTCGGAAATCCTGTTCAGTGAAGGGGAGGCGCTGGGCATGCGCATTGTGTTGTGCCGGGGCGGCGCAACGCAGGGGCGGGCGATTGAGCAGGATTTACCGCAGGCGCTGCGACCGGAAAATTTCGACCACTATATGGCGGACATGGAACGGCTGGTTGGCCGCTATCACGATCCAAAACCGGCGTCTCTGCGCCGGGTGGTGATGGCACCGACGACGCTGCTGCATTCTGCGCCCGGTGCGCAGTTGCGTGAAATGGCGAAACTGGCGCGCAGTTTAGGTATCCGGCTGCACAGCCATTTGTCAGAAACCGTGGATTATCTCGATGCGGCGCGCGCTAAATTCGACATGACGCCGGTGCAGTTTTGTGCGGAACACGACTGGCTGGGGGACGACGTGTGGTTTGCGCATCTGGTTAAGTTACTGCCGCAGGAGATTGCGATGCTGGGGCAAACCCGTACCGGTATCGCGCACTGCCCGCAAAGTAACGGGCGTCTGGGCAGCGGCATCGCTGATTTGCTGGCGCTGGAACAGGCTGGCGTACCGGTTTCGCTGGGTGTTGACGGCGCGGCATCCAACGAAGCCGCGGATATGCAAAGTGAAGCGCATGCCGCCTGGCTGTTGCAGCGCGCCCGAAAAGGCATGCTGGCGAAGCCGCGCTATGACGGCGGCACCTTTGAGGGCGGCGGCGACGCGGCATCCATCGAAGACGTGGTGCGCTGGGGCAGCGCGGGCGGGGCGCAGATCCTCGGCCTGCAACAGAGTGGCACCGTGCAGGTGGGCATGCTGGCGGATATCGCCATTTACCGGCTGGACGACCCGCGTTACTTCGGCCTGCACGACATGGCAATCGGTCCGGTGGCCTGCGGCGGCCGCGCCTCACTGAAGGCGCTGATGATCAATGGCCGCGTCATCGTCGAAAACGACGTCATTCCCGGTCTCGATCTGGACGCCATGCGCCATGAGGCAATGTCTGCCGTTCGTACCCTGCAACAGCGCGCTGCGGGCCAACCTAATTGATTCTGAAGGATAAAAAAATGACACAATCCACTCACACATCATCAGCTCAAACACAAGGCTATGCATTACAGGAACTGGAGAAAGAAGCGGGAATGGGCGCGATGGGCGAAGAGACATTTACCCGCGAAGTGCGTTGCATCGATCTTTCAGATTTCGAAAACCGTAAAAGTGAGATCGCCGACGAACTCTGGCGTGCAGCGGTGGAAATCGGCTTCTTTCAGGTGAGCAATCACGGCATTGCGCTGGCCGATATCCGTCAGGCATTCAGCATGACAGAAGATTTCTTCTCGCTGCCCGACGAAGTCAAAGCGCAGTATCCGCTGGCGCGTAACGCCGGTTGGGAAAATAAGTCTCAGGTACGTCCGTCGACCCGAACGCCGGATCAGAAAGAGTCCTACCAGATCACCCGTCCGCTGATGGAGTCGCTGTGGCCGGGCGAACAGGAACTGCCAGCCTTTAAAGACACCATGCTGAGTTTTGAATCGCAATGCTGGCAACTGGGCATGAAATTGCTTTCCTGTTTTGCGCTCAGACTGGGTTTCCCCGAACACTTTTTCGAGCAGGCACACAATCCTGATCAGCAAACCTATCAGAGTACGCTGCGTATGTTGCACTACTATGCCACTGAACAATCGGAACAAGGGATGTGGCGTGCCGGTGCGCACACGGATTTTGACTGTCTGACGCTGCTGTTCCAGCGTCCCGGTCAGGGCGGCTTGCAGGTTTGTCCGGGCAAGGATCGCGAAAGCCAGCAGTGGACCAGTATCGAACCGCGCGAAGACGTGATCACCTGTAATATCGGCGACATGCTGATGCGCTGGAGCGACGATCAGTTGCCCTCCAATTTCCATCGGGTGAGAAGTCCGCTGCCCGGCGAATATCAGGGCGCGCGCTATAGCCTGGCGTTTTTCTGTCAGGCTAACAAAGACGTCGAAATTCTGGGGCCGCAGGCGAAGTATCCGGCCATCAGCGCGGAAGCTTATCTGCAACAGCGCATTCAGGCGAATTTCGCTAAAGGGTAAGCGGTCATAAAAAACAAAAAGCCCGCTGAGTTTACTCACGCGGGCTTTTTTGTCTCTGTCAGGCGGTGGTATTGATATTGCGACCGATTGCCGGATTAGCAGGTAACGCGGGGATCGAGTCAATCATGCTGGTCACTGCCGTCTGCTGACTATCCAGCGACTTTTTCAGCAGGATATTGTTGACCTGAGTGCTGGTATCCAGACTATTAAGGCCGGTCGCCAGCGATGCAATTTGCGAAACATCCATTTTGTTCTCCTGTTCGGTACAACATAAAAGGAACTGATGCGGGCGTGAAACTGAAAGGTTATCGGCAGTTTCCGTAATAACTGTAGCGATAAATACTGCTGACGGAGCAGCCGCTTAAAGACGCTCCCGATTCCGCACGCAAGTGGAAAAGGCTCTGTAGCCTGTATCGCCTCAGGAATTACGGTTATAATCGCACAAATTATTCAACGGATTTAGAAACGAAAATGACAAAACTCTCCTTACAAGAGCAACTGCTGAAAGCAGGATTAGTCACCAGCAAAAAAATGGACAAAGTGCAGAGAACGGCGAAAAAATCACGCGTTCAGGCGCGCGAGGCCAGAGAGGCGGTGGAAGAAAATAAAAAAGCGCAGATGGAGCGTGATAAGCAACTGAGCGAACAACAAAAACAAGCTGCCTTATCTAAAGAATATAAAGCGCAGGTGAAGCAACTGATTGAAATGAACAAGATCGTCATTTCAACAGGCAGTATTGATTTTAACTTCACCGATAATAATCTGATTAAAAAAATGGTGGTGGATAAGACCACCCAGTCTCAGCTGATTAGTGGTCGTCTTGCCATCGCGCGTCTGGTTGCTGATCACAGCGGCGAGACGCAATATGCCATTATTCCCGCAAGCGTTGCGGATAAAATTGCCCAGCGCGATGCCAACAGTATTGTATTAAACAGCGCGCTGAGTCAGGAAGAGCAGGATGAAGAAGATCCGTATGCTGATTTCAAAGTGCCTGATGATTTGATGTGGTAGTTCCGCTTGCCCGGCGCTGCCCGTGACGGATAATGACACTCAGTTACGGGCATCTGCCGGGGCGTCTGAATACAGCCACTTTTCTGCCGCCGCGCGGATCCGGTGTTAACCTGAGACGATCAGTAGGGGATGCCCTCACCAAAAGCGCCGTCAGTTAAACAAATCTCTGCTGCGAAAAGGGTGCCCTGACGCAAGCTTTGGGACAGCGTATCGCCTTTAACATGCGCCAGCAAAAAAGCCGTGATGAAAGCATCTCCTGCCCCAAGCGTGTCTGCCGGCGTGATATTTTCCGATGGCTGACTGATCCAGATACTGCCATTGAACAGTAACGCCCCCTCAGACCCGCGCGTTGCAACAGGCAGGCGACATCCCGCATGCCATGCCGTTTCCAGTATCTCGCGGGTTTCTTCCATGCTGCGTTCAGCGCATGAGAAAAACCCATAGTCTAACTGACGACATAACGGGCCTATCTTTCCGGCATCAAAATCATCAGAAAAATCATAGGATAAGCTGCCGGGTAGCATACTTAATTCGGGCAATAGCGCATCAACATAGCTATAAGCGCTGGTATGTATCAGCGAAAACTGACCTAGCCAGGGCATATCGGTTAACACAAAATCCATCGACGTCGTCTGCCGGATCCCCCCGGCGTTGGAGTCAATAAACCGTCGCTCCCCCTGATCAACGGTCAGACTGGCATAACCATTTTCACCCGGTACGACCCGGCAATGAGAGGTATCAATCTCCCTTGCTGCCAGGACGCGGCGAATATGTTCTGCCGCGCTGTCGTCGCCGAAAACGCCCAGATACGCCGCATTTGCGGATAATAAGCGGGCGTACACACTGAAGTTAAGCGCGTTTCCTCCCGGATAACCGATACCTGTGTGGGTATACCGGTCAATCACGTTATCGCCCAGGCCAAGTACTCTCATGTTGTCATCTCCTAATAAGCGACCTGTCCCATGTATCGTCGTGTTTCCAGCGGATGTTGACGTATCTTCGCTAATGCCGCGCGATATTCGCACATAACACTGTAGAAGAGGACGGGGTTAAAATACTCCACCACGCTGGCGGGTATGACGCCAAGCCCCAGCTCTTTTGCATCCACAATTTCCACCTTATTTCCGTACTGCCGAAGGAAATCGCGCACTCTTTCATCAAGTGCCCTGGTGCGGCCTTCGTTCATCATCAGGATCCAGGGGGTATTCATATCTGTCACTTCAAACGGACCATGGAAGAATTCGCCGCTATGAATTGATGCCGCATTCAGCCACTGCATCTCCATTAATGAACATATGGCAAAACCATAAGCATGTCCGTAGGAAGCCCCGCTGGACAGAATGTAAAAAAGTGATTCCCGGCTGTAGCGCTCAGCAAAGGCGGCGCAGCGCGCCTGAACCTGCTGTCTGGCCCGGAAGATAATCCCATCAATTTGCGCCATGCCTGCCTGGAAATCGGCATATCCGTCATAACCCCCGGTCTGTTGCAAGGCTTCGACGCAAAGACTCAAAATGATTGCCATCGGGTTATTAATCACCTGGCTGTCATCTCCCCAGGCATAAAGCAAATTACTGTCAGAAAAGCCGATAAGGTCTGCATTTTCATTGTGCGTCAGTGTCACCGTAACGCTGCCCCGGCTTTGGGCCAGTTTGGCCGCTGCGACAGACTCTGTGGTATTCCCGCCATGTGAGCAAACAATCGTCAGGGATTGAGGGCCTAATGTCTTTGGCGCGGCATGAACAAACTCGTTTGCGGTCATCATGTAACTGTGTAAAGCCGTCGACTCACTGTTAAGAAAATAATTTGCCGGATACATATCCACCAGCGACCCACCGCAGGCCACAAGAAACACCTGGCTCAGTCCCCCCTGCGGGAGGAAGCGCTGTTCGATAAGAGAGGAGATAATTGCTGAAGTATTCATAAATCAGTCACCGTACACATTGAAATTGAAATATTTTTTAGCCAGCCGGTCATAAGTACCGTCATTGCGTATCGCCTTAATCGCCCCGTTGAGTTGTTCCAGCAGTTCGCTATTTTGCTTCGAAATGCCAATACCGGTACCCGGGCCAAAAATGGCATCGTCTTTTACCTGCGGTTCAATCAGGCTGAAATTCTTTCCCTGGGGTTTGTCCAGCAACGCGGTGGTCACCACCGTCGCATCGTCCAGCGTCGCGTCCAGACGGCCGACGACTAAATCGGCGTAAACTGCCTCTGCTGCGGGATAGGAAACCAGTTCGACGCCTTGTGATTGCCAGTGTTTCTTCGCGTAGGCTTCGAACACTGAGCCTTGCTGCACGCCCACACGCTTACCACGCAGAGATTCGGCCAGAGGTTTGAGGCCGCTGTCTTTTGAAGCCACCAGATACGCCGGTGTGTTGAATAATTTATCGGAGAAGTTGATCGCTTTTTTACGCTCATCTGTAATCGACAACGAAGAAATAATGGCATCGAATTTACGCGCCTGGAGCGCGGGGATCAGACCATCAAATCCGTTTTCAACCCAAACACATTTCGCCTTGAGCTGAGCGCAAATCGCATTACCCAGATCAATATCAAACCCCTGCAGGCTGCCATCGGCAGCTTTAAACTCAAAGGGCGGAAATGTCGCGTCAGTACCAAACCGGATTTGTTGCTGCGCTGATGCGTGACCGGAAAGCCCGATCATCGCAAGGCCAAGGGAAAATAGGGCAAGCGTTTTTTTCATCATTCACTCCCGTTAAATATACCGTAAAATGTACCATGAGAGATATACGCCAGCAGGTAAGAATACGCAATCAATTTAATGATTTTAATCAGGTATAATAATAAGTTATGATGTCATGGTCTGTTTTTTTATCGGTAATCACCGTTCTGTGAAGGATATTTCCGGTGACAGATCAACGACTCATTGGCTAGAATAACCCCTGTTTTTTAATTTTATTGGGCTATAAAACAGACCATGACTGAGTTAAGTGAAAGTAAACGCCGCCCGCGGAAAGCCTATCTGGCGGCCAGGCAGGTGCTGCTGAATTTGTTAAACACGGAATTCAACGAAGGTGATCAAATTCCGGCAGAACGTGATCTGTCGGGCCTGTTGGGTATCAGCAGGATGACATTACGAAAAATTACAGATGAGCTTGTGAGCAGCGGAATGCTGGAAAGGCGGGGAAACCAGGGGACATGGCTGACTGAGACCACGATACAGCGGCCACTGACGCAGACAATCGAGCACGGCATCAGCAAAATCACGGAGTTAAATGGTGCGGTAGCGGGCAGCCGGTTGATTTATTTTCAGGAGGCCCAAGCCAGCCCGCGTATTGCCGCATTACTAAAAATTCAGGCTGGCGACCCTTTGGTGATGATTAAACGCCTGCGTCTCGCTGACGGTGAGCCTTTTTGTCTGGAAACCAGCTACCTGCCAAGGGCGATTATTCCGGACCTGACCGCTGAGATGCTTGAGCAGAGCGGTTCGCTGTATCGTCTTCTGGCAGAAAACTACGGTGTTTTAGGCGTTTCAGACGAAGGCACGCTCCGCGTGACCCTAATGAATGAAGAAGAACAGACGTTATTAAATGCACAACCCCATAGTCCTGCTCTGGTGTATCGGGGGGTGATTACTGACCGCTTGAATCAACCGGTTGAATATTTAGTGTCAGTAAACCATCCCCAGCGGGTGACATTTCGCATAAGCCACGGGAAATAGGTTTCAGTTCAGGCTCATGAATCACCAGACATCCCGGTGCTCAAAATCCGGCTGCGGCAAACCTCCAGAATCTCATCCGCAAGAGACGAATCATCAGGGCAGGCGCGGGATAACACCAGCGCACCGACAAGATGGGCAATCGTGTCAATCAGGTCGGCACGCGTGCTGCCTTCCCCATTTTTTTCGTTTCCTAAAACTGCCAGCTGACGTTCAATTCCGGCGGCAAATGCCGCCCTGATTGACGCAGACTGACGGGCTGTATCGGCGCCCAGTGCCGACATCACACAACCTTTTCCCATATCAGCCCGATGTTGTCGGGAGAGGTAGTATTCAATAAATTTTTCCCGGTCCACACCTGCCGTGCTTTCTGCGGATCGCCTGAAACCGCAGCTCATCGCCTCCGACATCAGATCAGCCTTGGAACCAAAGTGTTTGTAGAACCCGCCGTGGGTTAAGCCTGCCGCAGACATCAGTTCCGCCACGCCCACGCCATCGTAACCGCGCTCACGAAAAAGTTCTGAGGCCGTTTCTACAATGCGCATCCGGTTTTCCCGAACCTGCTCTTTTGACACTTTCATGCTTTCCTGCCCCTCTCAAAAATAGGGTTTAAGTATACATTGATGATGACCATAATCAAACCGGTTGACTTTATAGATGATGATCATCATCATTACATTAACCTTTGACCCACCACTTAGCAGGCGAATAAACATGACCAACCGACCACTATTTCAACCCTATGATCTTGGCTCAATAACACTGGCCAACCACATCGTGATGGCACCGCTGACACGTAACCGGGCCGGAGTGGGGCTGGTGCCGGGCGAACTGGCAGCGACCTACTACGCCCAGCGTGCCACCGCAGGATTGCTGATTACCGAAGCGACGCAGATCTCCGCACAGGCGCAGGGTTATCAGGATACACCGGGGATCTATACACAAGCTCAGATCGATGGCTGGCGCAAAGTGACTGACGCCGTGCATGCCAAAGGCGGGCGCATATTTGTACAGTTATGGCACGTGGGACGAATTTCGCATGTCGATTTACAGCCCGGTGGCGCTGCGCCGGTTGCGCCGTCCGCCATCCGTGCTGAGACCAAGACCTTTGTGAACAACGGTTTTGCTGATGTCTCTGAACCACGTGCGCTGGCGTTGCAGGAAATACCGGGGATTATCGACGATTTCAGAAAGGCAGCAGCCAATGCCATTGCCGCCGGATTTGACGGCGTGGAGATCCACGGCGCGAATGGCTATCTGCTGGAACAGTTCCTGAAAGACGGCGCAAACCAGCGTACCGATGAGTACGGCGGCTCTGTCGGGAATCGTGCGCGCCTGCTGCTGGAAGTCACGGCGGCCGTAAAAGATGAGATCGGCGCAGAACGCACTGGCGTACGCATTTCACCAGTGTCACCTGCTAATGCGATTTCATGCAGTGATCCGCAGCCACAATATGATTACCTCGCTGAACAACTCGATGCATTGGGCATCGTGTACCTCCATGTGGTTGAAGGCGCGACGGGCGGCCCGCGTGATGTATCACCGTTCGATTACGACTCCCTGCGCCGCCGTTTTAAAAACACCTACATCGGTAACAATGGCTATGACCTGGAACTGGCGTCCGCTCAGCTTGCGCAAGGCAAAGCCGATCTGTTCGCGTTCGGTCGTCCGTTCATCTCCAACCCGGATCTGGTTGAAAGGCTGAAGACGGGCGCGCCTCTGGCCTCGCTCAATCCTGAAACTCTTTATGGCGGTGGCGCAGCGGGATATACCGATTACCCGTCGCTGACGGAGACCAGCAAGTAAAGCCCTACCTACATCGCACATTGCGGATTTTGTTTACACATTAAGAAAGAAGATCAACTTATGACTAAAGCTTCAGTTCTCATCACAGGCGCATCCACGGGTATTGGTGCTGTTTACGCGGAACGGTTTGCCCGCCGGGGCCACGACCTGGTTCTGGTCGCGCGCGACAAAGCGAAGTTAGAAACACTGGCCGCGCGTCTGCGACAGGAAAATGGCATTTCTGTCGACGTTCTGCCTGCCGACCTCACGCAAACGCGTGATTTAGCCGCGGTCGAAGCCCGTCTGCGTGAAGACACACGGATTGGCATTCTTATCAATAACGCGGGTATCGCGCAGTCCGGCAGTTTTACCGAGCAGACGCCTGATTCGATAGAAAGCCTTATCGCGCTTAACGTCACCGCCCTGACCAGACTGGCCAGTGCCGTGGCACCACGCTTTGTGCAAGCGGGGGAAGGATCGATCGTCAACATCAGTTCCATCGTCGGACTCGCCCCGGAATTTGCCATGACGGTTTACGGTGCAACCAAAGCCTTTGTGCTTTTCCTGTCTCAGGGAATGAATGTCGAGCTGTCATCTAAAGGCATTTATATCCAGGCGGTGCTCCCTGCGGGCACTTATACGGAAATCTGGGACCGTGCGGGTATCGACATCAGTAACTCGGCAAAATTCATGGAAGTGGGCGAGTTAGTGGATGCCGCACTGGTGGGCTTTGACCGCCGTGAACTGGTCACCATCCCGCCTTTACATAATGCTGCCCGCTGGGACACCCTCGATGCTTCACGTCAGGCGCTGCTCTCAGACATCAAACAAGATGAAGCCGCTGAACGATATAAAACACGGTAATCAATGAGGTGCACTGTGCAGAACGGTCTGCCGGCTGTTCTGCACAGCGGTAAATCCGACATAAATCCCTTACAGCCTGTCGTCTCATCAGCGATGAGAAACCTTAAACACATCATGAAGGCCTTATTCAGCATGACAAAAAAACGTGTAGCACTGGTTACCGGTGCGTCCTCAGGTATTGGCGAAGCGTCTGCCCGTAAACTTTTAGCCGCTGGATTTACTGTATATGGCACGAGCCGGCGTGGTTCACAGGCGGGAAAACATCCGTTTCCGTTACTGACGCTGGATGTGACCGACGACGCTTCTGTCGGAGCCGCCATTGAGGAGTTGCTGCGTCTGGAGGGGCAGATCGATGTTCTGGTGAACAATGCGGGCTTTGGGGTCGCTCCGGCGGCGGCGGAAGAAAGTTCTGTCGATCAGGCCAAACACATTTTCGACACCAACTTTCTGGGCATCGTCAGGTTGAGCCGGGCAGTGATCCCTCATATGCGCCGTCAGGGCAGCGGGCGCATCATCAATATCGGTTCGATACTCGGCATCGTTCCGTTGCCGTATGTGGCACTTTATGCGGCCAGTAAGCATGCGGTGGAAGGGTATTCGGGTGCACTGGATCATGAACTGCGCACGCAGGGCATCAGAGTTTCTGTCATCGAACCTGCTTACATGAAAACACAGTTTGAAGCCAATAATATCGAGCCGGATGCCAGGCTTGAAGAGTATGACCAGATCCGGGCTAAGCTGACGAAAGTGGTGAGCAAGGCAATGGCTGAGGCGGAAAGTCCGGAGGTGGTGGCTGACGTGGTGGTTAAAGCGGCTCAGACTTCACGTCCGAAGATTCGCTATACGGCGGGAAAGCTGGCAGGTCAGTTGAATTTTATTCTCAGATTCGCCCCTGCGTCATTCCTGGATAAGGTGGTGCGCAAAAGTCTTCAGCTTGATGCGAAAAAATAAATGAAGAATAAGATGATGAAAGCATTTACGTTTAAACGCTACGGTAAATCCCCTGAGCCGTACACTAATAAGATATCTTTGACACTGACGCCTGTTTGGCGCGGGCGGATGCGCTGGTTAATCCTGAGGATTTTAGCGGTCAAAAACGACACTCTGAGTGCGGAGTGTCATTCGACATTGGAAAAAAGAGTATTTCATTTCAGCGGGTTATTTGCGCAGCGGGGTTTTCCTGAATTTCCGATAAAACCGTATCAGAAGCCACATGCCAGGGGGTAAGCGCCGCCATTCGTGCAAGAACCTCAACCCCCTGCGACATACCGGGTGCAGCAGATGACATATCCTGCCCCAGTTCCCCGAGGTTGATGGACGGGTGATAACCCGCATATTCAGCACAGTCTTTCAGACCGTTAAGGACAAGCTGGCGGGCAGTGTCATCCGCCATACCTTTCCCGGTCAGCCAGCACGCTAAGCCCTCCGCCAGAAAATAAAAGCCATGACTCATACAAAGACTGACCGTGGCTAAGTCAAAGTCCGGCTCGTCGGGCAAGACGGTCAGTGGACCCAGCAGGGAAAATAAACACTGAACCTCTTGATCAGCACCAGTCAGGATCACGCTCGATTTATTGATTTCAGCGGCGAAGGAAAACATCAGTCTGACACAATCAGTGTGTCTGAATAGCTTTCGCAAGCTCTGTGATGGCAGCCCCGGCACCAGTGAAACCAGCGTTTGCGCGCTTCGCAACTGCACCTGATTTGCCATTTCATTCAGAGCATGGCGATCCACGCCGGTAATAATGACATCAGTCTCATTGACGACATCCTGGTAACTGTCCAGCGTCCAGCAGGGGAACTCTCTTCCCAGCTTGCGCACGCGTTCGTTGTTTCCCGAAACCAGAAATACCTGTGCATCAGGCGCGGCAAGAAACAATCCTCGTACCAGTTTTTCAGTTAACGCGTCTACCTCCAGAATACCTATCCTTTTCATCAGTCCCCCGGTTATCAGTACGGCACTGTCGTGTTATCAACGTTAAAAGGGTCGTCTCGTCTGTGACACAAGTAAGGGAAGATCTGCGGCATCTTATGGTGTGGCCGTTTCCGGTGGCTGCCAGCCTCCGCCGAGCGCCCTGAACGTTGCAACAGCCGCGCGCGCAGATTCTGTCTGCGCCTGCGCCCTGGCGTCGGAAGCCTGTAACAGGGTTTCATCGTTGTGCAGGACGTCCATCAGGCTGGCCGTTCCCTGCCGGTAAGCGATAAAAGATGACTGGCGGGCGCTGGCCAGGGCGGTTTCACCGCGGGTCAGCGTGGCGGCCTGTGTTTCACGATTGACCAGAGCAGAGAAAGCATTTTCGACGTCTTCGGTGGCGCGTAATACCGACAGGCGATAGGCCGCGAGCGCTTCGGCTTCCTGGCCTTTCGCCTGATCTATCTGGGCGTTGATGCGACCAAAATCGAAGAGCCGCCAGCGCAGTCCCAGCACGGCTGCCGACTGGCTGGCACCGCCGGAGAACAGGTTGTCGCCCGACACAGCCGTCGCGCTGCCGAGCAGGGCACTGAGTGAAAACTTCGGATAATACTCACTGACCGCCACGCCGATACGTGCACTCGACGCCGCGAGATGGCGCTCCGCCACGATAATATCGGGCCTGCGGCGCAACAGGTCGGCAGGTGTGCCCGTTGAGGTTATCTGCGGAGCCTGAGGTATGGCACCCGGCAACGCTAACTGACTGCGATGGGTGCCGGGAGGCGTGCCGAGCATGACATCTAATGCATTCATCGCCGCATCAAGCCCGGTACGGAGAACCGGTACGGTTGCCTGAACCTGCGCCAGTTCCCCTTCGGTCTGGCGAACCTGATACGCCGGAGCCAGTCCTTTAGCGTTCAGGAGTTGTACCTTTTCCAGCAGTTCCTGCTGCGTACTGACCTGTTTCTCCGCGATGGACAGCCGGGTCTGTAATCCGCGCAGGGTGATATAGGTATCGGCAGTCTGAGCCGCGACGGCAAGACGGGTTGCGGCGACGCCCGCTTCGGAAGCCTGATAGTCAGCCAGTGCAGCCTGACGCCCGCGTCGCAGCCCCCCAAATACGTCAATCTCCCAGCTTGCGTTGAGATCGGTTTCATAGCTATTGCCGTAGCGATTATAATCCGGCGTTGCGCTGAGAACCTGACCCAGCGGGGTTTCGGCCGACTGATACGCGCGTGCCGCTTGCCCGCTGACGTTCCCTGAAGGTAACAGCGCTGCTGTGGCCGCGCCCAGTCCGGCGCGTGACTGGGCCATGCGGGCGGTGGCCTGTGCGAGATCGAGATTCTGCGCGAGGGCGTCGGTAACGTACTGACTTAACAGGGGATCGCCGAAGCCGTCCCACCAGACGGCAAAACTGGTGGGTCTGGAGGAGCTTCTCTGCTGGACGGCAGACTGTGCCTGATAGCGTTCAGGAAGGGGGGCATCCGGGCGATGATAATCCGGCCCGACGGCGCAACCCGCCAGTAAGGCGCTGCTCACCACCAGTGCAAGAGTACGGAGGGGGAACATTGATATTCCTTGAGTCAGTTTTGAAGTGTGACTACATTACCAAATGGTCACTCGTTGTCAATCAGGGCTCATTGAGCTAAGCTGGAAAAATGACTAAACACATAAATGTACATCCCCCAAGGGGGCCATCAGATCACAGTGTGCGTGATCAGGTCGTTGACGCTGCCACAGAGCATTTCGGGCATTTTGGTTACGAGAAAACCACGGTGTCAGAACTGGCTAAATCAATAGGGTTTTCAAAATCCTACATCTATAAATTTTTCGATTCCAAGCAGGCGATCGGCGAGGTGATCTGCACTAACCGGCTGGCGATGATCATGGCGATTGTCAATTCAGCGATTGCAGATGCCCCGTCGGCCTCCGAAAAATTGCGGCGTTTATTCAGGGCACTGACTGAAGCCGGCAGTGATTTGTTTTTTCACGATCGCAAGCTTTATGACATTGCTGCCGTGGCGGCGCGGGATAAGTGGCCGTCGGCAGAGGCTCATGAAGAGCGTCTGAGAACACTGATTGAACAAATCATTGTTGAAGGGCGGCAGGCGGGCGAGTTTGAACGAAAAACGCCGCTGGATGAGGCGGCGCACGCGATATATCTGGTCATGCGGCCTTACATCAGTCCGGTACAGTTGCAATACAATCTGGAAACGGCACCGGCGGCTGCGGCACTCCTCTCCTCACTGATACTGAGAAGTCTGTCACCCTGAGTGGTGACTATTGACATTATTGGTCACTAGTCTGAGAATGCGGTTACTGTCCTGCTAATTCAATTAAGGGAACCCATGCTCAGGCTTAATCCTGCCACCTTTGCTGTTTGCCTGTTGCCGCTTGCCCTTGTGGCCTGCGGCGACTCTTCCGGTACCGACGATCCCCGTACTCAGCCTCCTCTGGTCAGGTCTGCGACCGTGGTGAGTGCTGCCGATGCCTCCCGCGCATTTACCGGCGTTGTTGTCGCCCGGATTCAAAGCGACCTCGGTTTCAGAGTGCAGGGCAAAATCCTTGAACGCCTGGTCGATACCGGCCAGACCGTTAAACGCGGTCAGCCATTGATGCGTCTGGATCCGGTTGACCTGAGTCTGCAGGCACAGGCTCAGCAACAGACCGTCGCGGCGGCACGGGCCCGTGCAAGACAAGCGACTGATGACGAGGTGCGCTATCGCGGTCTGGTCGCTGCAGGCGCAGTGTCGGCATCGGCCTACGATCAGATAAAGGCCGCCGCAGATACGGCCAAAGCGGAACTCAGTGCGGCTCAGGCCCAGGCCAATGTGGCGCAAAACGCCACGGGCTACGCCGTGCTGCTGGCTGACGCCGACGGCGTGGTCATGGATACGCTGGCTGAACCCGGTCAGGTTGTCAGTGCCGGGCAGCCGGTGGTCCGGCTGGCCAGAGCAGGGCAACGCGAGGCCATCGTGCAGTTGCCTGAGACGTTACGCCCGGTTGCCGGAAGCGAGGCCGAAGCAACGTTGTACGGTACCGGTAAACAGGCTGTCCCTGCGAAACTGCGGCTTCTTTCCGATGCGGCAGATCCGCTAACCCGCACCTTCGAGGCGAGATATGTACTTGAGGGAGCACTGGCGAATGCCCCGCTGGGATCCACCGTGACGCTGCATATTGCAGACGATAAATTACCGGGCCAGGTGATGCAGGTGCCTTTAGCGGCCATCTATGATCCGGGCAAAGGGCCGGGGGTCTGGGAGATTTCAGGTAAGCCCGCCAAAGTGTCATGGCGGCCCGTGCAGGTGCAGGGATTGGGTGACGATGCGGCGAGGGTGACCGGTTCCCTTAAGCCGGGAGAGCAGGTGGTCGCTCTCGGGGCGCATCTGCTGCATGACGGTGAGGCCGTACGCCTGGCCGAACAAAGCGATGCCAGCGTCGCCGGGAGCCAGCCATGAGCGCGGGGCGATTCAATCTTTCTGCGCTCGCCGTGCGTGAGCGCTCAATCACGCTGTTCCTGATTATCCTGATTACCGTGGCCGGTATTCTTTCGTTTTTTGAACTGGGACGGGCTGAAGATCCGCCGTTTACGGTCAAGCAGATGACCATTATTTCTGCCTGGCCGGGTGCCACCGCGCAGGAAATGCAGGATCAGGTGGCTGAACCGCTGGAAAAGCGTATGCAGGAGCTGAAGTGGTATGACCGCAGCGAGACGTACACGCGTCCCGGTCTGGCTTTTACCATGCTTTCGCTGAAGGACAGCACACCGCCTTCACAGGTGCAGGAAGAGTTTTATCAGGCACGTAAGAAGCTGGGGGATGAGACCAAAAACCTGCCAGCAGGCGTCATCGGGCCAATGGTCAATGATGAATTCTCTGACGTGACCTTTGCGCTTTTTGCGCTGAAGGCCAAAGGTGAGCCACAGCGACTGCTGGTGCGCGATGCGGAATCGTTGCGCCAGCAAATTCTGCATGTGCCGGGGGTCAAGAAGGTCAATATCATCGGCGAACAGGCCGAACGCATCTTTGTGTCGTTCTCGCATGACCGGCTGGCCACGCTGGGTATTTCGCCTCAGGATATTTTCTCCGCCCTCAACAGCCAGAACGTCCTGACGCCCGCCGGTTCGATTGATACCAAAGGGCCGCAGGTCTTTATCCGCCTGGATGGCGCCTTCGACAAACTGGAGAAAATCCGCGAAACGCCCATCGTCGTACAGGGCAGAACCTTGCAGCTTTCTGACGTGGCAACCGTTGAACGGGGCTACGAAGATCCTGCGACCTTCCTGATCCGCAATCAGGGTGAACCGGCGCTGCTGCTGGGCATCGTTATGCGCGACGGCTGGAACGGTCTGGATTTGGGGAAGGCGCTGGATGCGGAAACGGCCAAAATCAATGAGGGCATGCCGCTGGGCATGACCCTGACCAAGGTCACCGATCAGTCAGTCAACATCAGCTCCGCCGTTGACGAGTTCATGATCAAATTCTTCGTCGCGCTGCTGGTGGTGATGGTGGTGTGCTTCGTCAGTATGGGCTGGCGCGTGGGCGTGGTGGTGGCCGCCGCGGTGCCGCTGACGCTGGCGATTGTCTTTGTGGTGATGGAGGCTTCCGGCAAAAACTTTGACCGTATTACCCTGGGCTCGCTGATCCTGGCGCTCGGGTTGCTGGTCGATGATGCCATCATCGCCATCGAAATGATGGTGGTGAAAATGGAAGAGGGCTACGACCGCATCAAAGCCTCGGCCTATGCCTGGAGTCACACGGCAGCCCCGATGCTGGCAGGCACGCTGGTCACCGCCGTCGGATTCATGCCCAACGGTTTTGCCCAGTCCACTGCCGGTGAATACACCAGCAACATGTTCTGGATTGTCGGTATCGCCCTGATTGCTTCCTGGATTGTGGCGGTGGTGTTTACGCCTTATCTGGGCGTGAAAATGTTGCCGAAAATCAAAACGGTGGAGGGCGGGCATGCGGCGATTTACGACACCCGTCATTACAACCGTTTTCGCCGGGTGCTGACCCGCGTCATCGCGCGCAAGTGGATAGTCGCCGGTACCGTTATTGCCGTCTTTACGGTCGCTATACTTGGCATGGGGCTGGTGAAAAAACAATTTTTCCCGACCTCTGACCGCCCGGAAGTACTGGTTGAAGTGCAGATGCCTTATGGCACTTCTATTGAGCAGACCAGCGCCACCACGGCGAAAATCGAAGCCTGGCTGAGAAAGCAGAAAGAGGCAAAAATCGTCACGTCCTACATCGGGCAGGGTTCACCGCGTTTTTATCTGGCCATGGCACCTGAGCTGCCTGACCCGTCGTTTGCGAAAATTGTCGTGCTGACGGACAGTCAGGAAGCGCGCGAGGCGCTCAAGTTCAGGCTACGTGAAGCGGCGGCCAGCGGCCTGGCACCTGAGGCGCGCGTGCGTGTGACCCAACTGGTGTTCGGTCCGTATTCTCCTTATCCGGTGGCCTACCGGGTGATGGGGCCGGATCCTGATAAACTGCGCGAAATTGCAGACAAGGTCGAAAAGGTGATGCAGGCCAGCCCGATGATGAGGACCGTCAACACCGACTGGGGGCCGCGTGTACCGGCGCTGCATTTCACGCTCAATCAGGACCGTCTTCAGGCGGTGGGGCTGACATCGAATGCGGTCGCGCAGCAGCTTCAGTTCCTGCTTTCAGGGGTTCCGATCACCTCGGTGCGTGAAGATATCCGTTCGGTGCAGGTGATGGGGCGGGCGGCAGGAGATATCCGGCTTGATCCGGAAAAAATCGCCGGTTTTACCTTAGTGGGTTCTTCCGGCCAGCGCATTCCGCTGTCGCAGATCGGGGAGGTTGAGGTGCAAATGGAAGATCCTGTTCTGCGCCGTCGCGATCGTACGCCAACCATTACCGTGCGGGGGGACATTGCCGAAAACCTGCAGCCGCCGGATGTCTCCACGGCAATGATCAAAGCGTTACAGCCGGTCATTGATACGCTCCCGGCCGGATACCGTATCGAGCAGGCGGGTTCTATTGAAGAATCCGGAAAAGCCACCGAGGCGATGGCACCGCTGTTCCCGATCATGATTGCCATGACGCTGTTGATTATTATCCTGCAGGTGCGGTCGATGTCGGCGATGGTGATGGTCTTCCTCACCGCGCCACTGGGGCTGATTGGGGTGGTGCCCACGCTGCTGCTCTTTAACCAGCCATTTGGCATCAATGCGCTGGTCGGCCTAATCGCGCTGTCGGGCATCCTGATGCGTAACACCCTGATCCTGATAGGGCAGATCCATCACAACGAACAGGAAGGGCTGCCGCCATTCCATGCGGTGGTGGAGGCAACAGTGCAGCGGGCCAGACCGGTGTTGCTGACGGCGATGGCGGCCATTCTGGCGTTTATCCCGCTGACCCACTCGGTGTTCTGGGGAACGCTGGCTTATACGCTGATTGGCGGGACGTTTGGCGGCACCATCATCACGCTGGTCTTCCTGCCGGCAATGTATGCCATCTGGTTCAGGATACGGCCTGATGAACAGCAGCAGAACGCACGGACGGAATTAGCGTAAGCAGTCCCGGACGAATGGCTGAAGCGTATTTTTGTCGTGCAGTCTCACCACAGATCCTTGTCACAGGGCAAGGGTCTGTGGTTTTTCCCGTCCCGGCTGGCTTTTCTTGAGCAGCAGGGCATTCTTGCGAGAGTGCCCGGCCCCGACGACAGGCGCAAAGATTTCTGCACGCTGACCGAGAAAGGCCTCGACCTCATTCCTGTCGTGCTCATTTCTGCGAGTGCAGTGAGCGGAGCTGAAATCAGATTGCGGGTGTCCGCATCTGTTATTGTTATGTTGCTGGTTTGCGGATCGCCCGGGTATTTGGAATTCAGTCTTTCAGATCATTAAGCAAAGGAAACAGTACTTCTCCGGCTTTAACTGCCGGTAGTTGTGAAGCCCTCAGAAGGGATGGGCAGTAATGGAGTTCTTTCGTAAGGTAAATGGCGGTTATAACGATTAAAGGGGAGTCATTATGGGAAGATTTCACGGTAAACGTGTACTTATAACGGGGGGCACCAGCGGTATGGGGCTGGCAGGAGCGCTGCGAATTGTGAAAGAGGGTGGACAAGTTGCCATCACAGGGCTGAGTGAAGAACGTCTGGCCCGGGCCCGTAAGCTGTTGCCGGACACTGCACTGATCCTGAAAAGTGATGCTGCAAGTGAGGCAGATATTGATGCGCTCGCAACGGCAGTCTGCGGCTGGGGGCACCTCGACGGATTGTGGCTGAATGCGGGTTACGCAGAGGTTGGTGCACCGGAATCCGTTACGGCCGACGCCTTTAATCGCATGATGAATGCCAATGTTCGCGGGCCTATGCTCCAGCTTGCATCACTTTCCAACATTTTGAACCCAGGTGCATCAGTGTTGGTCACTGCATCGTCTTCAGTCTATGAAGGTGCGCCAATGACGAGCTTATATGCTGCAACAAAAGGTGCCGTTGTCGCCATGGTAAAAAGCTGGGCCGCCTCGCTGGCTACACGCAACATTCGCGCCAACACGCTGGTGCCAGGGCCTGTCGAGACTAATTTTAGACACTTCATGCCCGAGGAGTCTCGGCAACAGTTTGAAGATTTTGTAGTAAGCCAGGTGCCTCTCAGACGAGCCGGTACAGCTGATGAAGCGGCTGCCGTCGCACTTTTTCTGCTCTCAGATGATGCGTCTTACGTAACCGGAAGCCAGTACGCTGTGGATGGCGGACTGGTTCACTTGTGAGTTCAATCTGCCTCAGCGGCTTATTAACCGTATTTTCACTCATTGGTTTATAGAAATTACGGATGCCGGGGCAACGTGTTTAAAGGATTTTTGCGGATGGTTTAATTTGCGGATTTTTGAATCGTTAAGAGATATTTGGGGGTCACTGCGTCATCGAACTCACCTGACCCCAAATCTGACCACCAAATTCTCCCGATGCGGAGGGGAAACTGAAAATGCAGCGGGAAGGTTTTCACGTTCACTGATCGCCTCAACGCCATACAGGCAGGGGCTCCGGCGTATAAAAAGCAAAAGGCCCGCTTAAGTTTCCTTAAGCGGGCCTTTCTAATTTGGCTCCTCTGACTGGACTCGAACCAGTGACATACGGATTAACAGTCCGCCGTTCTACCGACTGAACTACAGAGGAATCGTTGGAACGGGGCGCATAATATCCAGAGGGCTGCGGAGTGTCAACGCTAAATTCGTCAAAAATGTCCGACTGCTCAGCAACTAATCAATGTCGCCATAAAAGGGTACTTTACTGCGGAAAAACGTCCGTCAAAACGAAATTTAACAATCGCAGCGCTGACCGCGAAGTTGCCTTGCCAGCGGGTCCTGTTGATAAAAACGGCTGAAATGGCCGTATACCAGCGGAAAACGCTCTGAAAGTAATTCTGGTGCACTAAAGAAATACTCTGACAGTACCGCAAAACATTCGGCCGCATCGGTCGCCGCGTAGGCGTCCATGCTGGCAGCCTCTTCGCCGACAGTGTCGATTTCATCCTGCAGATTTTGCATCGCGGCGTGTAAATCGTGTTCCCATGACACCACCTCACGCAGCGGAATAGGTGGAATACCCGTGACTTCGCCGCCGTTGCGCATATCCAGTTTATGCGCCGCTTCGTGGATGATCAGGTTAAAACCAGAATTGTCGAATGAGTCCTCGATGTCCTGCCAGTTGAGTACAATCGGGCCCTGATCCCAGCTTTGTCCGGCATGAATTTGTGAACCGGCATGCACCAGCCCGTTTTCATCCTGCCAGGGAGCATCAACCACGAACGGGGAAGGGTAGAGCAGGATTTCGTGAAAGCCATCGAGCCAGGAAGCGCCCAGTTCCATCACCGGCAGCGCAAAAAGCAGCGCGATACGCGCCTGCATCAGTTCAGTCAGCTCAACGCCTTGCAGAGGAACCAGCCTTTTTTGTTGCAGCAACTGGCTGGCGACCTGAATCAGACGCAGTTTCTCATCTTCGTTGAGGCAAGATAAAAGTGGGATATTCAGCGCGTCATTCCAGGCGTCTGATTTCTCAATTTTCAGTTCATTCGCTTTCCACGGCCACTTAATCATCATCTTGCTCGCAAAGTGATCATTCTGATTGTCAGCAGGGTTCTCCGCCAGAGTACTCCAATACAAGTAACTTCAACAAGTTAGCTTAGTTATCGGGCTCATCCTGTATGGATGTTACACACCGGCAGTTTTTTAGCAAAAAGCACAGACATCTTATAAGACGCAGCTCACGTTATTAGTCTAGTCACTGAGTCACGAATGTGCCCGCAGTATGAAGAGATAGCGCCCGCCACAGGCTGCATGAAAATCAGAGCCATTTCCGGATAAAATCGGCGGGCGGTACAGGCTTTCCGAAAAAGTAACCTTGCAGGAATTCCAGCCGGTACGGGGCAAGATAATTTACCTGTGTCTGGGTTTCAATGCCTTCGGCCACGATGATCATTTGCAGACGTTTAGCCAGGTCAATCACGTTATCAACAATGTGCCCGGCCAGCGCGTCTGTACCAATCCGGCCTATGAAACTCTGGTCAATCTTCAGAATATCAATGTGGAATTTTTGCAGGTACGCCAGGCTGGAATGCCCGGTGCCAAAGTCGTCCAGCGCGATCAGCACGCCCATCTGGCGAAGTGTGTGAAACAGGCTGGAGGTGATTTCACCCGGCTCGATTAATTCACGTTCAGTCAGCTCAAGCACCAGATTGATCGGGTTCTCCCTGAAGGCATCAATAAATGCTTTGCAGTCTTCAGCCAGTGAGAGGTCTTTGAAATGGCTGGCGCAGATATTGAAACCGAAATGGAAATTTTTAGGCAACTGTGCTGCCAGCGGACCGAACTGTTCACGTACCTGCGTCATGATGAGGCGCGTCATGGGCACAATCAGGCCGCTCTCTTCTGCCAGCGGGATAAACTGATAAGGCGGGATCAGCCCTGATTGCGGATGCTGCCAGCGCATCAGCACTTCAGCGCCGGTCACCTCATGCGTGGTGCCATCCACCACCGGCTGTAAATAAGGAATGAACTGTTTTTTCTCCAGCGCTTCTCTCAGCGCCGCCGTCGGGCTGCCGACACGACCGAGCAGACTGTAGGTCATGAAAGCGATAAATAAGCTGAGCAGCGGGAACAATATCAGGCTGACGGTGGCGTAATCAAAAACATAACCCCAGTGGTCACTGGGCCGGATCACTAAGCGAATCGCGTAGGGGTAGTTCTGAGAAGCAAGCTCCATACGTTCACCATCCGGCCAGCCTTCACCGGTGTGAATGCTGCCATTGCTGTCCATCCACTGGTCGCCTACCTGCAATACCAGATAAGCGTGAGTGCTGAGCAACGACAGGATGTTGTGCAGAAAATAGCCATCCACACCAACCAGCACGCCGCTGCCGTTAACGTCATGACGATAGGCAATAAGAGGATGATCGGGCGTGATGCTGTTGCCACGCATCAGCATTAACCGTCCGTCGATATATTTGTCGGTCGAGATATTGTCAGCACGCGGGCCGAATAAGGAGGCGCAGTAAATCGTATTCTGGCGGTAGAGGTTGACCGTGCGGACATTGGGCACTTTGGCTACCTGCCAGCGTAGCGCCTGCACGGTGTTGGCATCACAGGGGACGCCAATCAGATTCTCAACGGCACTGGTGGCAATGGCGGCATTATCCAGCGTCATATCCACCAGCCTCACTGACTGTTGCAGGTTTGCGGCGGTATCACGGCGTAATCCCTGAGAAGTTTGCCACGAGATCGCCAGTATGCCGAGAGCAGCAACAACAAGGAATGCGAGTAGTGAAAGGCATATTCGGACAGAGCGTCGGGTTAACCAGTTTAGGGCCAAGGGTATCCCCCAGTGAGAGTCAGAGATCGGCATTTTGTCCCGTTAATATACCTCATAATCCCGCTCTGCGTTGTGGAGCTTTGCGAAGAAGATTCGGTATGGCACTGATTTAAAGGTGACGTTTTGCTCAAAAATACCTATCTGGACCGATATTTCTACCCTGACAATATATAAAAATAATTTTTTAATTTAATGATGGGTTTTTTATATCATTATGTTTGTGTTTATATCCCGCCGGGGGATATGTGATATTTATTATGTTAAGAAAGATGGAATATTCCCTGTCCTTATGAATAATTATCTCAACAGGTGTCTTAAGTCAGAAATGAAAAAATATCTTTGCTTCACACTGACGAAAGACCTTTATTAACGTTAAGTGATGGGTCAATCATAAGGTGTGAAATATGTCTGAGAATAACGCCATATCACAATTATCCGGAATATTGGATATGAATAACCAACTTGAAGAAAATGGCTATCATTCCGTATTTGATATTATACGTGTGCCACGTAATGTTTTTATTACCCGTCATCAATTGGATTTTGGCCAGAATACGGAAAAAGTCTATGATCTGGCTGTTGGTTATGCGACGCAACTCAGCCGTCTGTTTAAAAAAAATAGTTTCGCAAACACCACAGAAGCCGCTGCTTCACCCGCTCTGTTAAGAGGCACGCAAAATACACAGGGTTTACAGACAACACAGCTGGGTGCCCTGGAGCAAAATATTCCTACTTATGCTGCGCTATTTAACGAGACCTGGACGCAATACTGCCTGACTAACGCCCCCGAAGCGCTGGATTCACCGGTATCCTACCTCAACTTCCTTTATCAGCAGGCGATGGACTGGGAAAGCGCTGCTGGCTCAGCCGTTAACAACATCTTTCATTTAAGCCAGAGACGTCCTGATTTACCGGATCTTTTACTGGATGAGGACGCGATTAATCAGGTCATACCGACACTGGATATTGTCAATGATGTGCTGGAAGCCGCCATCGCGCCGTCCGTTCCGCAGACGACAACGGTTGATAAAACATTATCCACCACCCGCTACCCCAATACATTGCCCTACCATTATCCGCATCAACAGGTTCTGACCGCGTTAGAAGATAAGCCGCTCTCTTTGCAGGATATCCTTCAGCAGGCAGATCAATCATGGCCGCTTTTCACCAACGACACTTTTAGCAGTGCTGCCGCCGATACCGCAAAATCACTGGGCAGTAACCTGGCACCTGAACAGCAACAAATAGTTTCTGAAGCCGTTAATGCCAGCAGTGATGCCTGGTATCAGGCGAATTACGGCATTGCCAGTGCTGCCAATGCTGTGAAGGATATGAGTGTTATAGACACCTTTTTGCACAAGACCTCGCTGGATGAGACGCATCTGGAGTCGCTGATTGCCGGGAATGCAGGGGGAACGACGGTGGTCGCTTCTGCTAATGTGCCAGGTCTTTCTGCCAGTCCGATACACTATGGCGCGAAGTTTATTAATGGCGGACAGGGTGAACCTATAGTAATTGATCTGGTGAGTAAAGGGACAATCCTTGACCCCTCGGAAGATCAATCCGGAACCGCAAATTTAGTTTTCAATGGGTCACCGGAATACACGAGTGATGCCCCTTTTGACGGTGGTGTCATTATTAATGCAGTTGCGAATGAATATTTTTATGCACCTGTTGAAATCGGCAGTCCGGGAGGAGTACCTACTGATTTCACGCTTAGTTTTTGGTGTAAAATTCATCTTGATGCGCATGATGATGCTTTGATTTTTACCAATAAAACATCGAATTATGCAGGTTCCGCAGCGGGTATTACTTTATTTTTGCGGATTACCAATGGCGCTTATGCGCTGGAGTTGGGTATATCTGATGGTTTCAATACTCCTGTGCTTTTAACGGCTCCTTTTACGGAAATGGGTAACTGGACTAATATTGTCGTCAGATATCAACCAGAAAGTAAGAAACTATTATTGCGTTTTAGCACCGGTAATGTGTGTGTATATTCAAATGAGGTGCTTTATAATAGTTTGAACGACACAATACGGGGGACGGGTTATTTAGGCTTTAATGGTAACAAAGATGAACGTTATTATAACTCTTATTCAGCCAGACGGTCGGTCATTGAATATGATGATATTGCTCTTTGGAATAAATTTATTGGATGGAGCGATCTTGATCATATGCTTGCTACGGGTTTACCCGCGGGTGGCAGAACGGATATGGCGCATTATTATCCTTTAGATCAGCTTATTTTAACTGATATTTTTAATATCAACCATGATCGTCTGGAGCGAATCAATCGCCAAATCCGTCTGCAACGCTGGCTGTCATTGCCTTACGACCGTGTGGATTTATTGGTAAGTGCCACCATGCATGCCGAAAACAACACTGCGCTTACCATGAATAACAATACGCTGCGTATGCTGGGCGTGTTCCGCCACTATCAGCAATATTATGCTGTCAATGCCTGGCAATTTTCTGCGCTGATCGACGAAATAACCCCTTATGCGATTTCCCCTGAAGTGCCATTTTTTGACCAAATATTTAATTCCCCTTCACTGTTTGAAACACCGTTCACACTGACAAATGCCAATTTTTCCTATGACTATTTTAGCGAACAAAGTGGCCGTATTATTAAGCAGCTTTGTGCCGGGTTAGGCATCAGCGAAGTACAGTTTTCGGTTCTGGCTGAGCTTGTCGCGGCGCAGCAGGGAAGCCTGGTAAATCGTACATTACCGTGTTCACTCCCGGTGGTCTCTGCATTGTACCGGCTGGTGACCCTGCCGAAGCTCTTTGGCCTGAGCCTGCCCGAAGGGCTGTCGCTGATGCAGTTAATGGGCGGTCAACGGGTGATTGAAAAACTGGCGGGTGTTCCTGCGATTAAAGCAGTCAATGCCAGCAGTGAAGATATTCTGGATGTGCTGATGGCGCTCTCTTCTGCGGTTCAGTGGCTGAAAACATCGGGTCTTTCTGCCGCTACCTCACTGGTTTTACTGGATATTGAAGGCGCTGCACAACCTCAGGAGAGTGCGACCACCGGGCAGATGAACTTAATCAGTGATACTAATCAGCATTTAAGCACCGCATTGCTGACGGATGCCGTAATACAAATGAGTGGCGTGCCAGAGTCTGAATTTTTATTGCCCGCAACTATAGGGAAAGGTTCAGTATTCACCTATATGAGCCAGGATGACAGTAAGTTCGAGCCCAGTTATTTAATAAATACCGAAGACAAAGAGTATATTTATTTTACAGATGAAGTGATGGCCGGACTTAACGGCGATAAAGATTATAGTATTGGTTTCTGGCTATATATTCCCTCAGGCGATAGTGGTGTTAATACTACTGTTGTAATGACGAATTGCTCTTCACAACTAAGTCCGGGGTTCACTATTGAGTTTATTTCAAGTGAATTGATGAACTTCAGTTTGTTCTATAGGGATGGTGCTTCAAATAGACAATCATCTGGTTTTAACGGTTATGTTGAGGATGAGTGGTTATATATAAATTATGCTTTCAATGCGAATACCAAAAAATTACAACTTTACTGTAGCTTTGCCGATGCACTAAATATGAGTCATGGTGAAACACTCAGCGGGGGGCTGTTTACGCCTGGCAATCATGTGGTAATGGGACGATATGGAAACTTAACTCCTTTTGCTGCTTCTTCCGTGAGTCATTGTGGTTACAGTGATATTGCAGTATGGGACCGTGTGCTTTCTCTTGAGGAAATCAGAACTATTGTACAGGAGAATCTACCGGCCACTGATGCAAAATATAAGATTTATCCTGAAAGTTATTCCTCATATCTCTATTTTCTGAATGATTTAATTGATGGCAACGGCATTATTTTACCTGTTATTTGCCAGCAAGATGAGACTGAGCTTGATGCCATAACCCGTATGGTGACGGTTGATATTGCGACTCTTGACATTGAGGGGACATTGACCCGTCAACAAATTATCGCACAACTCGCTAATCTTATTTACCAGACGAAACTAACCCAGGACGGTATTGCTAACAGTGCCATTGCCAAAGCGCTAAGTATCGACCAGTCTCTCTCTCCTTTCCTGCTGACATGGGCGAATTCCGGCAGTCATAACTTCCTCAGCCAGTGTTGGGGATTACGTGATGTCACGGATGCGCATGATAACGGGGTGACGTCGTGGACGGCACTGCTGTTTGATGTTGGCCGCCGGGCAGCACTGACGCGGATTTTTCATTTATCTGCTGCGGCAGTGAGCACTTATCTCAGCCATCCTGACTGGTTTGGTACACCGGATAGCAGCCTGACGTTACCGCAGCTTTATGCGTTTAGTCGCTATGACAGCCTGAGTCTGCAAACTCCCCTCAGTGAAGATGAGCTCCTTGCTTATCTCAATTGGGTGAACAGTGGTAAAGCCATACTACCGGAAGCCGCAAATCAGGCGCTGGCGGCATTACTCGGCTGGGAAACAAGTGAAACGACGGGCGCCGTCGATTATGTTTGCAGCGCGTCAACGCCAAGGCGGGCTGTCAATCTGAGTGAGATAGCAAGGGTGATGGACTTACAACGCTTAAGTYGGCAAACCGGGCTGTCAGTGACGTTTTTACTGTCTACCGCCATGCTGAACACCGGCAGCGCCTACGAACAATGGCTGCAGGCCGGGGAATCCTTAATTTCCACGATGCTGACAGAATAAGTCCGCGATAATCCCATCGGCAAAATACAGGAATCATTATTATGACAACGTCAGCCGTAGCAAAATTGAATGAAGGTTATCGTGATGCATTACTGGCCTATTATATGGGGCAGTACCTGCCAAATTATCAGGCCGGAACGCTACAGGAATATATCCGCGATACGAATGATGTTTATGAGTATTTGTTGATTGACCCGTTAGTCACCGAACAGGTGACGACATCCAAAGCCTCGGCAGCCATGACCAGTATTCAGCAATACCTGAACAGTCTGGCGCTGAATATGGAGCCGGGTTTTGACAGCGATATTATTGACCCCGATACACTTAGCGCCTGGAAGCAAGGGGCGAATCAATACAGTATCTGGGCAGGTGCAATGGAGCTGGATACCTATCCGGAAAATTATATTGACCCGTCACTACGCAATTCAAAAACGACTTTTTTCAAAAATCTCGAAACCACCCTAAACCAGAATCAAATTAACAGTGATAATGCTCAGGCAGCAGTGTTGAATTATCTTAATGAATTTGAACAGATCGCTAATCTGGATGTGGTCAGCGGTTATCTGGATGGCTTTGATGAAGAACAGGATATTTATTATTTTATTGGCCGCAGTAAAGATACTCCCGCAGTATGGTACTGGCGTTCGCTAAATATGGGTATGCGCGAAAATGGCATTCTCCCCGCCAGTGCCTGGTCAGAATGGTTAAAAGTGGATGTTAATCTTGCAGATGAAACGTTGATTAGCACCGTTCGTCCGGTAATGTTCAATAACCGTCTATATCTTAGCTGGTGGGAGCGGAGTATTACAGGCGATCAGGCAACCAGCAGTAATGAGCAAATCAAATACAGTGCCACCATCACTGCATATGTAGCCTATAGAAAATATGATAATAGCTGGAGTGCACCACAGATTGTTGGCCGCCAGTCAGGAGGGGAAAGTTCCTGGCTTTATACGTCCGATAAAGCCGATCTCTATACCGTATCGGTACAGGATGATCCTTCTGCCAGTGGAAAAAAGAAAAGCCTGAGCGTTAGCCTGGTGTCAGTAAATCTTACGGACTATCTGCAATTTCGCATTGATGAATGGTTCAATCCTATTATTAATGACAGTAGTTATGATATCTCAACTTATTTCCCTTACCTTTGCACTGATGCATACCAATACCGAATCCAACCAAAAACAGCCGGATCATTCCAGTATTACATTGCTGCCTTTACAAAAAAAACCATATCTGATGGTGTCCATATTTTGAATAGTGTTCAAC